>NZ_JAHDIG010000003.1:13633-144097 GCF_020630935.1 Bernardetia sp. | reverse complement strand
GAATTTAATAATTTTTTTAACTTAATAAAAGTTCAAACAGAACGGCTAATATACAGAAAGTAATTTTAAAACAAAAAAATAATCTTCCTACAAATTTTCAGCTATCTCAATATAACTCTCTTCTTAAAGAGACTTTACTCAATAGTCATAATAACAATGTAGCATATTCTTTCAACTCAAAAATTCCTCTTCAAACGAATCCATATATCTGTATTTCGTCCTTTGTTATCGGTACAAGAGATTTTCGTTTTTCCTTTTTTGTCTTTTTGGTAGTTTGTTTTTTCAAACTCAAAGGGACTAAAAAATACTCGTTCGTTGGGTTTGCTTTCCTTCAAAAATTTGTCATTCACGTACCAAAAAACGCTGCTTATATCATTTGCTGTTCTGCACTCTAACAAAAGCTGTGTCGAATCATCATCTAAAATATATTCTCTGCCTTCAAAAAGAGAAGTTATTTGAGGAAAATTTTTGTCTTTAAAAACGTGCGTACAGTTGAGATTGTGTGGAGGAATACTTTTGAGTGGCAAATTATTGTTAAGATAATGTGCTGTTAGTTCTGGTTTAAGATTTGGGAAATATGCCGTTTTGTATTTTGAGTTGTCTTTCGGCAGACAAAAAGAACAATAACTAATTTGATTCTCTATATTTATACTATCATTACTCACAAAAATCTTTTTCAAATGCTGACATTTGTCACTTTGGGAAATAGTTGGAATATAAAAATCTTTTAGTTGGCTCGTGCAAAAATCAGAAGGAACTTTGCCCGTCTCGCTACAAACCATTCGTTCTTTGAGTGTGTAAGGCTGTTTTATAACTTCATCAGTAGCAGCGTAATCTATACTTCCAAAAAGTTGAAATAAAAGTGGCGTAGCTACCTGCGCTCCTGTCAAGTATTCAGAACCCTGTCCAGTAAAATTTCCTATCCAAACACCTATCGTATAATGAGCATTGTAACCGATACTCCACGCATCTCTACGCCCATAGGACGTGCCTGTTTTCCAAGAAATTTTGGGTACATTCTTACTGTTTTGATAGTCAGAAGGAAAATCTGGGCGTTCTACTTTCGTCAGAATATCAGAAACCATATAAGCAGATTCTTCTGAAAGCAGTTGGAATGAAAAATTTTCTTCAAGATTCTTATTTTTATCCTCTTGTAAATAATGGATTTTTTCAAATTCTCCCTTCGTAGCAAAAGCTGAAAAAAGTCCTGTCAGTTCTTCTAACGAAACACCACAACCACCTAAAGCCAACGAAAGACCAAGTTTATGTTTGTCGGCTTCAATCTGCCTAAAACCAACATCAGAAAGCTTTGAAACCATCTCAAAAACACTTAGTTCCTTTAGCGTATTGACAGCAGGAATATTCAACGAATACGATAAAGCAAGCTCTACGCTTACTTCTCCATTGAACTTTTTATCAAAATTTTCTGGTGTGTAGCCATCATAGTCTATCGGAACATCTAAAAGTTTTCGTTTGGGCGTGAGAAAACCTTCGTCGAATGCCATTCCATAAATCAAAGGTTTTAGCGTACTTCCTGGAGAACGATAGGCTTGTACACCATCCACTTGTCCGTTGTGTAACGAATCTTGAAAATTTTGTGAACCCAGATAGGCACATACTTCTTTGGTTTTGTTATCTACAACTAAAATAGCTGAATTATAAATACCTAATTTTCCCAAACGACGAGTATAGTTTTGGGTAATCTTCTCTACTTTCTGTTGAATGGTTCGGTCTAAAGTAGTTTTCAGTACGCTTTCATTAGGATATTTTGAATGAAGAAAAAAGGCAAAATGAGGTGCTTCTCTGTTCATTTTTCTAAAGTTGATATTTAGAGGTTCGTCTAGTGCATCACTTATCATTTCATCTTCGAATAACTTACTTTTTTGAAAACGTTTGAGCCATTTGTTGCGCTCTTTTTCAATTTTTTGCGTCGTAATCCAATAATCTTTATCAGAATTTGTAGAAAACCCTAAAGTTGTCGGACGATTTGGAACAATCGTAAGTGCCGTTATTTGTGCTAGACTTAGCTTTTCTGGTTCTTGACCAAAATAAAGCAACGAAGCCGATTTTACACCTTCAATATTTCCACCGTACGGAATGAGATTCAAATAAAGCTGTAAAATTTCATCTTTTGAAAGATTTAGTTCTAGCTGAAAAGCTCTAAAGGTTTCGATGATTTTGTTGAGATAGGTTCTTGGCTTGGGTTCTAAAAGCCGTACTACTTGCATCGTAATAGTAGAAGCTCCCGAAGTTCGTCTGCCTGTCCAAACATTTCTCGCTGCTGCACGCCCTACTGAAAACGGATTTACACCAAAATGATAATAAAACCAACGGTCTTCTTTATAAAGAATAGTTTCCTTTAGTGTTGGACTAATTTCGTCTAATTCTGTTTGAAAACGCCACTTGTCATCCTCACTCAAAAAACCATAAATAATTTCTCCTTTTTTATCTAAAAGCAGTTGAGAATAGGAAATATTTAGTTTTAGAGGAAAAAAATAATTACAAACAAAAAATAAAGCTACACTAGAAATCAGACCGATGATTACTATTTTAAGTAATAATTTTAGTGTTTTTTTAAAAAATTTTAGCATTTAGTTTTACAAATAACCGTCGTTGAGGTTCAAAATGCAACCATCAACGAGGTTTGTTCAATTATATCTTTTCAGCAATTCTAAGTTTTGCACTTCTAGCTCTTGGATTTTGCTCTATTTCTTCTTTTGTTGCCAAAATGGGTTTTCTATTGACAGCTTCAAAAGGCTTTATAATATTTCCATAAAAATCTTTTTCTACTTCGCCTTGAAATTTTCCTGTTTGGATAATCTTTTTGAGTGGACGGTCTTCCAACGAATGATACGACATTGCTACCAAACGTCCTCCTGTTTTCAGAACATCAGCACATTGCAAGAGCATATCTTCTAAGGCTTCCATTTCTTGATTGACTTCAATGCGAAGCGCTTGAAATGCCTGTGCGTAGTATTTAAACTCTTGTTTTTTAGGAGCAACTCTATTTAAAATTTCCTTAAACTCTGTTGTCGTTTCAATTGGTTTGTTAATTCTTGAAGCAACTACTGTTTTGGCAAGCGTTTTGGCATTTTTGATTTCTCCATAAATTCCGAAGAGCTTATGAAGTTCGGTTTCGCTGTATTCGTTCAAAATGTCTTTTGCTGTTTCGCTCGTTGATGTATCCATTCTCATATCCAAATCGGCATCAAAGCGAGTAGAAAAACCTCTTGTGGGTTCGTCTATCTGATGAGATGAGATTCCTAAGTCTGCCAAAATACCATCTACTTTTTCTACCTTATACATTCTCAAATATTTGGCTAAATATCTGAAATTTGCTTTTACAAACACAAAACAAGAAGGATTTGAAATTTCTTCTGATAGTTTTTTTGCCTGCTCTTGTGCATCGCTATCTTGGTCAAAAGAATAGAGTTTTCCAGTAGTAAGTTTTTCTAAAATAGCTCGGCTGTGTCCTCCTCCTCCAAAAGTGAGGTCGACATAAATTCCATCTTCTTTTATATTCAATGCTTCTATACATTCAGAAAGCATTACAGGATTGTGATAGGTAGATTCCATTTGTTTTTTTTTATCTTTTCGTTAGAGAAAAGGCATGCCTTTTCCGTACAAATTTGTTTTGTAAAAGTTTAGTCAAGTTTTGGTTTTTGGATAATTACTTTAAATTCTTCACCTTCTTTATCATTGATGAACTCAATATCTGGGTAAAGTTGGAGACAGCGTACAATTCCACTTCCAATTCCTCTGTAATGGAGCAAGTCCATAGCAAAAGAATCTATAATAGGATTACGTTTTTTTCGTATTCCTTTCTTTATTTTTTCTTCGTTGAGATTGTTAGGAAGCGTACCAGGACTAATAATTTCAACTCTATCTTGAAAAATAAATATTTTGATAGTATCATTGATAAAATAATCTCTATGAACGAGTGCATTTGTCAGAAGTTCTTGAATTACGATTTCTGGAATTTCGGAAATACCAGTACTGTTAAATGATTGTCCTGCTTGTAGTTTTGTCAATGAATTGACAATAAAAGCATACCCTTTTTCGTACTGCTGATTTAGTGTTCCTCTAAAATTATCGCTACTCCAATATTCAGTTTCCCATTTGTTGGTACCTTTGAACCAAACAGCAGAAATAAAAAAAGGCAAGTTATTTTTGTATGGAAATTTACTAAAAAGTAATGCTCCTGCAAGATTGATTTTACCCTCTTTTCCCAAAGCCATATTTTCCAAATATTGTCCCAACTGCTTTTTATCAAAGACTAAATTATATTTTTTGGTATAAAACTCTTCAAATTTTTCTATATCTATATCTTCATAACTACTATTTTGCAATATCATTTCTTCGGCATACAACGACTGACTACTTTGCAGCAGTCTTCGAAGTTCATTTTTGCTAGTAACTTTTCGTTTGTCTGAACCATTTTTTATAAAAATGAAACCGTTTTTATCCATATAAGGCTTATCCAAACCTTTTGGAACAGTTGCCACAATCATTTTTTTTCCTTCAACTTCAAAGGTTTGAGTTTGAATTGTAATCGGACTCTTTACGTGTTCGTTGGCAGCCGTAGTCAGTAAGCTATTAATTCTTTGAATATCCTCAAAAGAAAGTCCTATAAGTTTTCCTGTCTTGTCGTCTATTCCAATCAAAAGTTTTCCTCCTTCACTATTCGAAAAAGCAACCATTTCTTGTGCTATACTTGTAACATTCTTTATATCACTTTTAAACTGTACAAAACTGGTTTCACCTTTTTCAATAAGTTCTAGCAATTCTTGATTTTCCATTTCTGTTTCTAAATGAATTGAGTTGAGAAAAATTATGCAATAAAAAATAGTTTACACGTTTTGAGACTATATTTCAACGTTTAATTATCAAGATTTTATTTCACAATATGACTACAAAGATACAGTTATTTGCTTTAGTATGCAGCACCATCTTTATTTGTTTGTCTTGTAATTCTACATCAGAAAAAACACAACAAAAAAACCAAACAGAAAAAGACACTATAAAAATTACCACAAATCAAAAATCTGCTACTGATTCTATAACAACAAAAGAAGAAGAAAACGACCCCTATTCTGATGGAGAGCAAACAGGTTGGATTTATACAGATTCTAATTATCAAGAACCCAAAGAATTAGTTCCAACATTTACAAAAAGAGAAGTAAATAAAACAATAAACTGGAAAGTTTTTGAAAAAGGCTTGGAATACGCTGAATTTGATGCCCCCATACAATCCAATATCGCAGATAGTAAAATTTCAGTCTTGAAAATAGATTTAGATTATTTCAACTTAGATTTAATTTCTGCCCTAGAAAAAAAATCAGAAAATAGTTTGGATAAAAAAGGTTCAAAAACAGCTCCCAAATGGGCAAAATCTGAAAAGCTAATTGCAGCTTTCAATGCGTCTATGTTTCAAATGGGTGGAACAAGTGCAGGCTACATGAAAGATTTTGAATATGTAAATAACTCTATTTTTACACCAAAATATAATTCCATCGCAGCCTTTAATCTGACAGAAGAAGGAAAAAAGAAAGGTTTACCTAAATTTCAAATTATTGATAAAGACAACTCATGTGGAAACTGGGAAGAAACGATTAAAAACTACAATACTCTTATTCAGAACCTCCGTTTGGTAGATTGCCACAGAAAAAACCGTTGGGGAAATCAGAAACGCTATTGGAGTATGGTAGTTTTGGCATCTGATAAAGATGATAATGTGCTTTTTATCTATACTCGCTCGCCTTATAATGTTCAAACATATAACAATATGCTTTTAGAGTCTAATCTACATATCAAGAAAATTATGTATTTGGAAGGAGGACCTGAAACTTCATTTTTTATAAAATATGAAGATAGTGTGATTTCAAAAATGGGCAGTTATGAAACAAATTTTAATCTCAATGATGAAAACAACCATTTTTGGGAAATTCCGAATGTATTGGGAGTAAGGAAAAAATAATATTTTTTATTTGAGTACTCCAACAACTTGGTCTAAGTATTTTTCGGCTCCTTCAAAAGATGAAAACTTACTGATGGGAAAGTTAGAACGTTCGGCTACTCTAGTCGCCTGCAAAGCTGCAATATCGTTTAAAGAAATTACTTCGGCTACTTTGAAAAGACCATTTTCGATTAAATATCTTTGAGCCTCTTCATGAACTTTTTCTACAGAGATAGCATGAGGTAGCATTGTACGAACATCTGCAATAATAGTAAAGTTAGGTTCTAAATACGAAATAGCCTCTTTCCATTTGTCTAAGTAGTCTTCTAATTTGGTTTCTTTGTCCCAACGTCCACGAATGCAAAAATATACTCTATTTTTTTCTATATCTACTTGGATAGTATAGGCTTCTGTGTCAATGATATGTTTTACTTCCTCCTTCAATTTTTTGATATTTTAATGTACTTAAAAATTCTTTAAACATTCCCTTGGTTATACTACTTTTGCACTTCCTGCTTCTCACTTTCCTCATCTACTATTAATAAACTCAATCTAAAACTCCGTTTTTTAGACTTAATGATACACAAAACCAAAGAAATAAAATTGTGAAATCAAGTGATTTTTTTGAACTACTATCTGATACCTATATTAAACAAAGGTAAAAATAAAAGACGACATATTACTCTTTTGTTGAATTATTTTTAGTAAAATTTATTTTTAAAACTATAAAAGTTAAACATAAAATATCTAAAACAAAAAACAAAACTTCTTGTTGAAGTTTTGTTTTGATGAGCTTATTAAACCTTATAACCGTTAAGTTTGCTTTTAGTTATAATTCTATTTTGTCAGCAGCCTTTATAATTAGCATAGGACTTTCCGAACGGTGTGCCATTTTTTTGGTCACACTGTACCCAAAAATACGCTGCATAAAGTCTCGCTCACGACGAAGCATTACTAATAGTGTTTGTGGACTTTCATGTATGTAATTTAGAAGAGTATCTCCTACTTTTTCATCTTCTTCTTTCTCAATACTTTTGAAAGTTATATCATCTTCTATATGGTTTTTAGCAAGCTCTTCAAACTTTTTATTTGTTTCTGTGTCTTGTTCGATATGAATACATTCTAGTTTTGCTTTAAAATCCTTTGCCAAACCTTTCAGATAGCTCAAAACTCCTTTATCATCGGCAATAAGTGAAGTAGCATATATAATTTTCTCGTACACCATTTCCTTACTTTTCTCTGGGACGATAATTACTGGACAAGTAGCATCTCTGATAACCTTACTTGCTACACTACCTAAAAAAACTTCTTTAAGTCCTGTTGCTCCTTGTGTTCCCATCACTATCAAATCAGCATTATATTCTTCAATGTAGAAAAGAATGCGTTGCATAGGGTCGCCTTCTACCACAAGATGTTCAAAGTCCAAATTATAGTCGGCTTCTTCCAAGCCCATCACTACCTTATACATATTGTCTTCAGCTTCTTGCTTTCCAAGGTTAGTAAGTTTTCTTTTTCCTGTAAAACTTCCTCCCCCCATTTGAGGAGGCTGATAAGAGTGAAAAACAATAATTTTTGAATCTGATATTTTGGCAAGTTCGATGGCGTGGCGAAGTGCTTGTAATGAGTTTTCTGAAAAATCTAAAGGAACAAATATGGTTTGCATAAATCGTGGTATAAATTTAAGATTTTTAATAAAAAATGTTCTGCCCTACTACAAATTTAGAAATAAAATAGATGTAGAAATTATTTTTTTCACAAGCAGAATTCGTCAAAGCCTTTCTCAAAAAAATAATTCTTTTTCCTTTTCCTTTATAGTTTACCTTTGTGGAAATTTTTTATAAAACCTTTATATCATTTTGGAACAACTCATCGAATCTTTCCTTACTTACTTTTTTTCTCATAAACTAGAGCTTTTTGCTGCCCTTACAGGACTTATTTGTGTATGGCTAAATACTAGAAACAATCACTGGGGATGGTTTTTCGGAATTTTAAGTGTAGTTCCGTATATCTATATTTTTTTTAATGCTGGCTTGTATGGAGATTCTATCTTAAGTGCTTTTTATTTTGTTGTTAGTATTTGGGGTTGGTATCATTGGCTTTTTGGAGGAAAAAAGAAAGAGCCAGATACAGAAGATGCAAAAATCGAAAGCTCTGTTTTAGACAAAAATGTTGTAGAAGAATTAGATAACAATTTTTATAAGGAAGAAAACACTGAACTACCCATTACAAATATGCCTTTCAAATTTTGGATAGCAAGTTTGGTAATTGGAACGGCAGGTATTTTTGGATTTGGAGCTTGGTTCTCAACTTTAGAAAACGCTTCTGTTCCCTACCTAGATGCTTTTACCACCTCTTTTAGTGTAGTTGCACAGTTTCAACTTGCGAAACGCTGGGTTGAAAACTGGATTTTTTGGTTTATTATTGATATTATTTGTGTAGGACTTTACTACTATAAAGGACTTTATTTTACAACAGGGTTGTATGCTGTTTTCTTGGTTTTGGCTGCCCTAGGATATTTTGAGTGGAAAAAACAAATGGTTAGAAAATAAGAGTTATATGTAAAGACAATGCAAGCACTGTCTTTACATACTTAATTTTTATTACTTAAATTTCTTTGCCATTTCCCCAACCGTATCATTTGCATATACTCCATAAGCATTTACCAAAACACCTTTCAAATTATGCTTTTCAGAGCTGATAGCGTATAAGACAGATTCATCAGCAGGATTAGTTTCGCCTTCAAATCGGAACGTATCATCAATTTCAAATTCTTGTGGATAGACATGAATTTCTTTGCCTTCGTGAGTACAGACTAAACAGTCTTTATCTAGGTTGAAATCTGTCGTGTAACCTTTGTTTTTGAGTGCATTCATTGTTTCTGAAAGCGTATCTAATGTATGTAGAGGACTATTTGGGTCTGGGTTTGTATTAGTGTTTTGAAGCTCCTCTAATATTATTCTGTCTTGTTTTTTAGTATCCATAGTAAAAAATGTTTTAGTTGAAAAAGTGAGTATTTGTCGAACTCTTATTTATTAAATGATATTTACACTGTTTTTGTTTGTGAGATTTTGCCTTGTATGGAAAAAGTTCTAAAAAAATGTGTGTAAAAAAGATAGTTTTGGCATCTGATGACTAAATATTATACAATAATCATCAAAACTCTCTATTACAATGACTTTTTCTAAAAAAACATTTTTCATTCTCCTACTCTTTGTTCCTTTTATTTTTTCTTCTTGCAAATCTCACTCAAAGGCAAACCTTCCTACTATACAGCAGCAAAAAACAGGAAGTACAAATGAAAGCTACACAAGTGAGCGTTTGAATAGCTTAGAAATAAAGAAAAATCCTAAAACACCTAAAGAAAAACGTAAAATTCTTTATTCTGCTAATATGACTGTTGTTTCTCCATTGCCTGATAGCATTAATCCACAATTAGAACGTATTGCAGAAAAGTATGATGGTTATGTCGGTTATTTGAGTACTCGCCAAACTACTATTCGTGTAAAAAGTGAAGAATTTGAAAATGTAATTGAAGAAATTGAAAAACTAGGGAAAATTACACGAAAAGATATTATTGGAAACGACGTAACGGAACAGTATTGGGATGCTCAAATTAGATTAGACAATGCTATTGCCACAAGAAAACGCTATATTGAACTTTTACAAATGGCAAAAAATGTAGAAGAAGCTATTTTAGTAGAGCGAGAACTGGCACGAATTAGCCAAGATATAGACCTTTTGAAAGGACAAATCAATAAGCTAGACAACCTAGAAGAATTTGCCACCATCACTATTTCCATTAGAGAAAAAGCCAAACTAGGACTTTTAGGTTACGTTGGTGTAGGACTTTATAAAACTGTAAAGTGGTTTTTTGTAAGGAATTAAATTTTTATTGGTTATACTTTCTAAAATAATTATCAATATTTTTTAATAATTTGAAGTGTGTTTATCAAACACTTATACGACTTATCTATTTACTCTAAAAATATATTCTGATATAAAACTTAACTTTCAATATGAACCCTGCACAGTACATAGAACAAACCCATCTGAAACCCACCATTAATGATAGAGACATTGAAAAACTCATAGAAGAAGCTCTCAACTATAATTTTGTAGGAGTTTGTGTTCCTCCTTTTTGGGTAAAGAAAGTAAAACGAGACTTGCTCAAAACAGAAACTAAAGTAGTTACTGTAATTGGTTTTCCTTTGGGTTACAATCGAACAGAGACCAAAGTAAGAGAAGCCGAAGTTGCTCTCAAAGATGGTGCAGATGAACTTGATTTGGTTATTTCTATGACAGCTCTCAAGACAAATCCTTTTTGGGCAAAAGTAGAGATGGTACGATTAGCAGATTTGGCACACCAAGCCGAAAAAATGCTTAAAGTAATTATCGAAACGGCTTATTTATCGGAAGAAGAAATCAAAAAAACAGCTTTGCTTTGTGAAGAAGCAGGGGCAGATTTTGTCAAAACCTCCACAGGATTTGCAACAGCTAATTTTTCAGAGAAAAAAGATTTTTATGCAGGCGCAAAATTAGAAGATGTAAAACTAATACGAAGTACTGTTTCAGAAATGGTAGGTATAAAAGCTTCTGGAGGAATCAAAACATATCAGCAAGTGCAGGATTTTGTGAAGGCTGGTGCAGAGCGCATCGGCACGTCTTCTGGAGTAGAAATTATGCAAGAATATTTGAAAAATATTGAAAAAAAAGAAACTATCCTCTAAAATCTGAAAGCTAAAAATTTTCATGTTTTTTGGGATAGTGTCTAAAGTTTATCAGTACTGCCCTATTGGGCTAACCTAGGAAATAAGGTCAGCCTTGTAGAGCAGACCGAAAGTAATAGCTTTTATTTTTTTATCTTCTCTTTTTGAAAGGAGATTTTTTACGAGGCTTGCCTTTCGAATAACTTTTGGCAGAAGAAATTTTCCCTCTTCTATGGACTTCTCGTCTTATAAGTTTTTCATCTTCGTTGTAATAATACCATTTTCCGTTTTTAATATCTTTGTAGAATACTCCTTCTGCTAATATTTTTCCATTGGGATGGTAATATGTAGCAACACCCCATTTTTTGCCTAGTTTGTAATCAATTTCAGAAACTAGGTCGCCTTCTTTGCTATATTCTTTAGTAATGCCTTGTTGCTTTCCAAATGCATATTCTTCTTTCAAGTGAGTTTTTCCATTCGAAAAATAAGTTTCTCGCTTGCCGTGTAGTTTATCGTCTTTATAGTTTTCTTCTACTTTCTTTTTTCCATTAGAATAAAAATATTTCCACTCTCCTACTTTTTGCTCATTCTGAAATTCGATTTGCTTTTCCTTATTTCCATTGGCGTAATAATGTGTTTCTTTTCGGTCTTTGATAGTATTTCCAAAATCAATTTCTTTCAGAGGATTTCCATTTTCTCTATATATTTTAGAATAAAGTTGCTGCCCAGCACGGTATTTTACTTCTTGCTTGAGGTTTCCATTGTCAAAATAAAGAATGTTATCGCCATGTAATTGTCCATTTTTATACATTGCATCTTGTACCAAAACACTATCTCTTGTATATCTTCTAAAATAGCCATTCTTTTTGCCGTGTATATTTATGGTTTCCAGTTCTAAAATACCATTATCGTAATAACTTTTAAAATCGCCACTCATTTCTCCATCCAAATAGGTAGTTGTGGTACGCAAAACACCATTTTTATAAAATGTCTTTTCTTCTCCGTTGGGTTTATGATTTTTAAAAGTAATAGTTCTTTTTAGCTGACCATCTTCGTAATATTCTTCTACCAAGCCATCTATTTTATCTAGTTTGAAGGGTGTTTTGGCTTTTAGTTTTCCATTTGGATAAAATGTCTTGATTATTCCATCTAAATGGTCATTTACATAATTAGCTTCTTGAACGATTACTTGTTTTTCATTATAAACCTTCGCATTTCCGTTTCTCTTATCGTCTTTGCATTCGTATTCAGCCATCAGTCCACCTTCAAAGTAATATTCTTTGAAGATGCCATCTTTCTTTCCTTCTTTATATGAGCCTACCAGTTTTTCATTTCCATTAGGATAATATTCAATCGCTCTTCCCTGTATTTCTCCTTGTTTGAAGTTAGCAATAGATTTTAGTTCGCCTGTTACGTGGAAAAGTTTGTATTCGCCATCTACATTTGTACTATCGTCTCCAATAAAATAGTATTGCGCCTTCAAGACGGTTTGGTCAAGGTCGTAATAGGTGCGAGCTACTTTGCGCCCACTCTGATTTGCAGAAGTTAAACGCTCATTTTCAGCTGTTTGTGCAGAAGCTGAAAGCTGTCCGAAGACACTAAAAGGCACAACAAGTAAAACAAAGACAGTTAATAAATAAGGATATTTATTATTGATTTTCATAGATAGGTCGTTTATTGATTTCATAGTTGTCAGTTTCAGTAACTAAAACGCTTGACTGAATCGCTTATTGCAAACAAATTCTTGTGAAAAGTATTATTTTTCTGTAAAAAATGGGTAACTATATTATGTTCCAAAAATATACCAAGATGAGTGAAGTGAAAAATGATTTTTGTTTTTGTCTCATTTTGTCAATGAACTTGTTTAAGAATGGTTTTCTAGCGCAAGATTCCATCTTGTGCTTACCGTTTCGTCAGCATATGCTGACAAAAAAGTGCGTCCAAGCAGAATGCTTGAACGAGAAATAATAAATAAAATTTACTCTAAACTTCATTCAAGCTACTTTTTTACATTCTTAAACAACTTCAATAAAAATATAAAACACAAATTTGTTAGAAAATAGAATAAAAAATAGCTATTTTCGCCTAACAAAAACTTTAACAGCCGTATAAAAAATTCTTTATGCTTGACCGTAAGACAGCTCCTAAGTTTCAAGTTATTGAAGCTCACCAACTACCAGAAATAACGACTAAGAAATTAAAAAACAATATTTCATTACACCAACTGACTACCAAAAACCAACCTGTTTTGGGATTTCAGATGGCTTACGAAGCAGGAAAGTGTCAAGAGAGCAAAACAGGGCAAGCCTCAATAATGGGAAAAATGTTTTTAGAAGGCTCAAAAACTAAAACAGGAAAACAAATTGCTGACACAATTTCGTTTCATGGAGCATCTATAAATATTGATTCTGGAAATGATTTTACGATTGTTTCTTTTTATACATTAGGAAAGCATTTAGAAAGCCTTTTGCCACTTTTGAAAGAAGTTTTACAGTCTCCAACCTTCCCACAAGCAGAGTTAGACAACTTGAAAAACCGTTCGGTTCAAAATCTAAAAGTACAGCAAGAACGCACAGCCTACCAAGCCACGGTAAAGTTTAAGAAAGAAATTTTTAGTGCGTCTCATCCTTATTCAGCTTCGCCAAGCGAAGAAAATATTAGAGCTATTCAAAGGCAAGATATAATAGATTGTTATGAAAATAATATAAAATCTACTCCTTTTGAAGCCTATTTGGTGGGAGATATTGATGCTCATTCTGAAAAACTGATAACAGATTTTATTGAGAGCTTTGAAGTTAATAAAAATACAACTAAAGGAAATCTAGTAGAAACTCCTGCCAACCGAATTACCAAAATATACGAAGAAATAGAGGGTAGTGTACAGACTTCTATTCGAATAGGAAGAACACTTTTCAATCAAAAACACCCAGATTATACAGCTTTTAAAGTGATGAATATGATTTTGGGAGGATATTTTGGCTCAAGACTTATGCAAAATATTAGAGAAGACAAAGGCTATACGTATGGAATTTCTTCACGCCATTTGTCGATGAAAAACGGAGCATATTTCGTTATTGGAACAGATGTAAAGAAAGAAAACTATCAAGATGCTGTTGCTGAAATCTATAAAGAAATAGAACTTTTGAAAAATGAGCTAGTTTCAGAAGATGAATTAGACAATGTAAAAAATTATATGAGTGGAAACTTTTTGGGTTCACTTTCCACAGCTTTTGCTGTGATGGACAAAATTCAAGACGTTCATCTTTACGGTTTAGATGAAAATCATTACAACAATTATGTTTTGAACCTACGAAAAGTAACTCCAAAAGATATTCAAAAAGTTGCTCAAAAATATCTAATAGATTTGACAGAAGTTTGTGTCGGATAAATCTTAATCCGTTACGAATTAAGAATGAATCAATTACAAATTGATATAATACTCTACTTAATTATATATTAATTTTTTAGATAGCATTATTATTTATCAATTCATTTTTGATGGCTTTCTAATTCGTAATTAAATCATTCATAATTGATTATGAAATTCTATAAATACCAAGGAACAGGAAACGATTTTATTATGATAGACAATCGTAATAATTCTTTTTCTGACACTCAAAAAAAAGATAAAGATTTCATTGAAAGACTTTGCCATCGCCGTTTTGGAATTGGTGCTGACGGGCTGATTTTAATAGAAAAATCAAAAGAACCTAACGAAAAAGCAGATTTTGAAATGGTTTACTTCAACTCTGATGGTGCGCTGGGTTCGATGTGTGGCAATGGTGGGCGTTGTGCTGTGGCGTTTGCCTACCGTTTGGGGGTTTTTGAAGGCAAAGAAACCACTTTTTTAGCTTATGACGGACTTCACTTTGCAAAAGTAGCAAGTAAAGAAAATGAGGTTACAGAAGTAGAACTCCAAATGAGTGATATTTCAGAAGTTGAAACAAACCAAGATTTTTATTTTTTAGACACAGGTTCGCCTCATTTTGTTCGTTTTTTAGAAGGCGAAACTCTGCACAACTTCAAAAACTACCCAGTTTTTGAGGAGGGAAAAAAAGTCAGGTACAACGAAAGGTTTGAAAAAGAAGGTACAAATGTTAATTTTGTTGTAAAAAAGGTAGCTAATTCAGAAAAAAATAGCATTTTTGTAAGAACGTATGAACGTGGTGTAGAAGATGAAACACTCTCTTGTGGAACAGGCGTAACAGCTTGTGCGCTGTCGTATTCTCTTCATAGTGAAATGCTAGAAGGAGCTATATCAAGTCAGAAAAATCAAAATTTAATCAATGTAGAAACTTTAGGAGGAAATCTAAAAGTACGTTTTGATTATAAAAAAATATCAAATTCCGAACATAACTTTACCAATATTTTCCTCATTGGAGCTGCCACAGCAGTTTTTGAAGGAGAAATGTAGAAAAATATTTTTTATAAAAAATACAATTAAGAAAGTTAAGAGAAAACTGTCTTTTCATTCGTAATTAGTAATTAAATAATTCGTAATTCACAAAATATGAATATTCTATCTCAAAAAAGTAATTCTATTAAGCTCTTTGCAGCTTTGACTTTACTTTTTGCATTTTTTACAGCTTGTTCGTCTGTCTATCAGAAGGCAGAATCCGAATTTGATAGAGCAGCGTACAACAAAGCCATTACCCTCTATCAATCATATCTTGCAAAAAACCCAGCGAAGGCAGCTGAAGTCAATTACAAAATTGCAGAAGCCTATCGCCGTTCGAATCGTTTGGAAATGGCATTACCTTACTATGAAAAAGTTAAGGAAGCTGGAACAGACAAGCTCACAGCAGGCGACCGTGATACACTACGCTATTATACAGCAGAAGCCTTGAAAGTCAATAAAAAATATGATGAAGCAAAGGCACAGTTTGAAGATTATGCTAAGTTTGGCATCAATCAAAAACTCAAAACGTTAGCGCAAAGTGAAATTGAAAACTTAGAAAGTATCAACGAAATTGCAGAAGCAAACAAATATGTAACTGTTGTTCCTTGTGATGGTATCAATACAGAAAATTCTGATTTTGCACCTACCAAATGGATGAACAAACTGGTTTTTTCATCAGATAGAAGAAAAGAAGATATTTATGAAGGAACAGGACAAGGTTTTTACGACTTGTATCTCTTTGAAAATGAAAACGGCATTTCTGACACTACCAATGCTTGTATAGGCACAGTTAAACTTTGGGGAGGAGATGTTTTTAATAAAGCAGGAACACACGACGCTTCGGCTACCTTTTCTCCAGATGGAAAAATGGTAATTTTTGCTCGTAGTGGAAATGGCGATAAAAAAGGAGAATCAGATAAAGAAGTCAGTCTTTATACCTCATCTTTAAATAATGGGCTTTGGTCAGATGCACAGCCTTTGAAGTACGTAAATAGTAGCTATTGGGATGGAACACCACATATTTCTAAAGATGGCAAAACACTTTATTTTTCTTCTAACCGTGCTTCTAGCAAGGGAGGTTTGGATATTTATAAGGCAAGCTACAATGAAAGAGACAAAACGTGGTCAAATGTGCAGCGTTTGGGAGACGACATAAATACAGAAGGCAATGAAATGTTTCCTTATATCGATGAAAAAGGACGTTTCTTTTTTGCTTCGGATGGACAGGGTGGCTTAGGAGGCTTGGATATTTTTGTACAAGAAGAAATACCAAACCCAGAAGACACAGCTACAATGATTAAGAAAATTCGTAATGTAGGTGCGCCAATCAATAGTACTGGCGATGATTTTGGACTTACTTTTACAGAAAAAGACGATAAAGGAGGATATTTTACTTCAAAACGTCAAATAACAGAAACAGAGCCAATTGAAGAAGTAAATGATAATATTTATCGCTTCCATTTAGATTCTTTAGATATTCGTGAGGTGCGTTACGTACTTTGTGGAACAGTTGAAGGAGTGGATATGGTAGAAAATACTCGTGGTTTCCTTTCTGGAGTAGAGCTAGATTTAAACTTAGGGACAGACAAAATTGTAAAAGTTTCTACAGATGACAAAGGAACATTCTTGTTTGATACTTCACTTGTCATTGGAAAAATCTATGATATTGACGTGATGGCTTCTGGTTATTTACCAAAAGAAGATAATGCTTTCTCAACAGTTGGGCGTGGCTTAGATAAGAGCAAACTTACTCAAATGTACACTACAGTTTATTTTGATACGGCTTTCGTCTTGACAAAAGACTTCTTTGAAACAGGTGATGGAGAAGGAAAAGACATGCTTCCACCAGAAATTGAGATTTTATACGAATTAGATAAGGATAGACTTACTCCAGAAGCAAAAGCTAAACTAGATAACTTTGTAGTTTTCTTAAATGAATACTTAGAAATGTATCCAGAAGCAAAACTGATTATGGGTTCTCATACCGATTCAAGAGGTTCAAATGGATATAATCAACGTCTTTCTCAACGTCGTGCTAATTCAGCTGTAAAATATATCATTGAAAAAGGAATTTCTAAAGACAAAATCAAAGCAGTAGGTTATGGCGAAACTCGTTTGAAGATTCCTAGAGCTAAAAATGAAGAAGAGCATCAACTCAACCGTCGTACTACGGTAGAGGTAGTGAAATAGATGTATTATTTTATGTCAATTTTAAAAAGACACCTCATTGTTGAGATGTCTTTTTTGTTTTTACACTTTTCAAGTGAGGTTATACCAAAATAAAAGCTATTCTACCCTAATATTTTTGGTATGTTCTATGAGAATGACCTCATTTTCTACTTAGGGCAGCGCAATAAGGGCAGTACCGACATAGTGCATTTAATTTTTATTTTGGCATTACTTTACAACAATCTTTATTGTCTTTTTTCCTGTTGTTTCTCCTCTAAAGCTATTTGTAATAGTCAGCTTAGTTTTTCCTTTTTTCTTTGCTTCAAAAACATAGGTTTTGGTAGCTCGGTCGCCTCCTGTTTCTCCTTCTATCTGTACTGTATGATAGGCAAAATGAGCATCGACATTTTCTAAAACCTCCTCATTTTCTGAAGTAGTATATACCCACGCTCCCACAGAACCATGTACATCGGCTTGGTAATATATTTTTTGCCCTACTTCCAATATAATTTTATTGTCTTTGAGAGGTTCAATCTTTACCATTTCTTTTGTAGGTTCAAATTTTTTCGTTTTTTTCATTGCGTTAATAGCTTGCTTATTTTCTATAAGATTCAAGCTCAAAACCACCGTTTGATTACAAACTCTACCACTTCTTTTGGCAGGTATCCATTGATTTTCTCTTAGGTATTTTAATAAGATTTTATATAGTTTATCATCTTTCATTTGATGTAATGGATGTACTCTTACTTTACCATCTTTCAAAATTGTCAATTCAAGCGTAATATTACCAGCATAGTTTATATATCTAGAAATACCATTTCGTCTATTTTCAAAAATTAAATAGTGTTGTAGATTTTCAAAAAAGGTAGCAAAACCAATTTTAGGAAAAGCATCTTGATTAACAAAATCAAAAAACTCGGTTTCTATGGGTTCAATTTCTGGGACAGGAAAAGGGGCTTTACCTTGTAATCTATGTATAACCGAAATCAATGAATCTCTTTCCCACCTTGCTTCTTGTTCTAGTTTTTTATATTTATCTTCTGATTTTTTTGCATAATCAAAATAGGATTGTATTAATCGGTTTTCTCTCTGAGTAGGTCTTTGAGAAAGTGTGGAGATGAGGTAATGTGTTTGAAACCATTTTTTTGCTTGAAAGAGAAACTGTTTTTCATCAATTTGAAAAAAACCATTAGACAAATCATCATAATGTAAGGTAGAATAATAGAGGTTTTCTTTTCCCTTTCTAAAGATATATTCCTTACCATTATTTAATTCTAAAAATATGCTGAATATATTTTGATGGTTTGGGTAAAAAGCCTTGACTACAACACTATCATTTTTAGTTACTCTACTATATGATACTTCTAAATCTTTTTCATAGTAATAGTTGTATGAAGGTTTTGCATACACTTTTACGGAAAGTTTTTTATCTGTAAGAACAAAGTCATGATATTTTATAGGTAAAGTATCAAAGGAGTAATTAAAATGATTGACATAGAGTGTATCATCTAAATTTTTAAGTTTATCAACATCAAAACTTCCCAAGAAAGGCAAAGTACGTTTATATCTGTTTCCTATTTTGATGATAGTAGAGCTTTTTTCATATTCTAAATCTATAGAATCTGTTATATCATAAAGTTCTATTTCTACTTGATTTACTTGTGAAAAACAAATAACTGGAAACAGTAACATTAAGGTTATGTTAAGCACATTTTTACGCATATCTAGTTTTTTTATTCGAATTGTTTTTAATATTTTGTCTGCTAATGAAATTAAAGGAATTGCTTTTTTGTAGATTTAATTAGTAATAACTTATGCAAAACAAATATCACTAATTTCAGTAATTATGATGATTGTTTAAGTTGTATTCCATAAAATATATAAAAAGGCATTTCAACTTTACCAAAATCATTCTGTTAAAAACCACCACCTCTACTATATAAATAGACTGTATTTTACAAAAAAAACTTTTATATGTTACTTCTACACATTTTTTTATCTGCTCTTAGTAATAAACCTGTATTTGATTTGAGCAATTTAGAAACCTTAAACCAGCAAATCAATGACTTGAATCCTCCTCCAATTATTGTTTGGGCTGTTCCTGTGATGCTTTCCTTAGTTGCTTTAGAATATTTTTTAGAGCGAAGAGAAAAAAAAGAACATCAAGAAAAAAAAATCACCTACAACAAACACACATTTTTCCCCTCTGTTCTGATTGGCTTGGGAAATCTTATCTCTACAGCACTAGCTAAAGTTCTTACTTTTGGAGTGGTTTTGTTCTTTTTTAGTATCAGTCCATTTTATATAGAACCGTCTTGGTGGTCTTTTATCCCTTGCTTTATTGTATTAGATTTTTGTAGATATTGGGCGCATCGTATTGCACATCGCCAACGTTTTTGGTGGGCTACTCACGTTACACATCACTCTTCAGAAGACTATAATTTTACAGTTTCGTTTCGCCTTTCTTGGGTGCAGCAGCTTAAAGTGGTCTTTTTCCTGCCTGTGGCACTACTGGGTTTTCATCCTATAACATTTTTTATTTGTCATCAAGTAGCTGTTTTGTATCAGTTTTGGATTCATACCGAACAAATCAGAAAAATGCCAGCTTGGTTTGAGTATTTCTTTGTAACGCCATCTCATCATAGAGTACATCATGGAATAAATGAGCATTATATCGACAAAAACTATGGCTCTACTTTTATTATTTGGGATAAAATGTTTGGTAGCTTTCAGCCAGAAGAAGAGGAAGTTGTATATGGCATCACTACGCCAATTCATAGTACAAACCCTGTACGCCTAGTTTTTCATGAGTTTGTAGATATTGCCAAAGACTTAAAAAAAGTGCGTTCTCCAAAGCAGGCATTCAAAGTATTATTTAGCCCTCCTGGTACATATAATCCAGATGAAAAGTAATTTTTTATAGAATACTGGACATCAATAAATAGATACTTTCTATTCTGTGATTCATAGAACAGGGAAAAAATGCTGTTCGTTGGTATTTTAGCGTAACGATACCAACAATTTTTTATCTCATGTTCAGTCCTATATTTTTTTACTAAAAAAGAGCTTTAGATAACCATTGTCTAAAGCTCTTTTTTTGAGAGATTCTCTAATTTACTTTATTTCCACAATTTATACGAAAAACGAACATCAGCAGCAGGATATATCATTCCACTTTCAAAGTCCCAATCATATCCGTATCCTAAACCTAAATTCAGATTAAAAAAAAAACGTTTTCCCATAGGTCGCTGAATCCCCCAATGTACATCCCAAAGTGTAACATTATTGAGTTGATAAATGGATACATCATTAAATGTACTAGGACTTAATTCTCTTGAAGCGTATTTAAAGCGAAAACCAACATAGTTTCCACTATTATTCAATACAGATTTTCCTTTATCCCATCTTTTTTGTCTGTTGTAGTAGAGTTTGTATTTGGCTTGTAGAAAAAATGCTGGATTATTGAGTACCCAAGTATTTTCAAATTGGTTTTCAAAAATTGTATATCCACTTCCCAAGCCAGCTAAAACCTCAAAAGTAGATTTTTTAGATAGAGGTAGTTCTACCCCTAACCCAATGCCTTGAACTAAACCCACTTCTACCTTAGGAACAAATTTTAATGGAGGCAGAGAATCTGTTTCTCTCGTAGTTTGAGCTGCTAAAAAATGGGAGGAAAGGCAAAATAATGTAAGTAAAATAAAAATTGAAAAAAGATTTTTCATGGCAAAATTACGTTTAGTTTTGATTGTTTTTTCTAATTCAGAAGCTAGACGCAATTTGTATTTGTTTAGTTGCACAGCAGTTTATAATCTCTCAAAAACAAACCCTTTTTCAGAAAAATATTCTAAGTAACGAGGCAAAGTATAGAGCATGTTTTTTGCAGCTTTTATACTGTCGTGAAACGTAACAATAGAACCCGATTCAGTGCATTCAATAGACTTTTGAAGACATACTTTACGAGATAAAAATTTATCAAAATCACCTGTCAAGACATCCCACATCACAATCTGATATTCTGTCGATATTTTTTGAAACTGTTCTGGCGTAATTCTTCCATACGGTGGACGAAAAAGTGAGACCTGTTCAAACATGTCTAAATTGGAATATTCTTCTAAAATACTGGTTTTGCCCTTATTTATGTTTTCATAATACATTTCATTTTCAGTAGTCCAGCCATTTAGATGATTTTGCGTATGATTGCCGACAGAATGACCAGCCTCTACTACTTTTTTAAAAATATGAGGGTGTTTTTTTACATTATCCCCAATACAAAAAAAAGTTGCTTTTGCATCAAATTTTTCTAAAATAGAAAGTACATTTTCCGTGATTTCTGGAATGGGTCCATCATCAAACGTTAAATAAATAGTAGGCTTTTCGGTAGGCTTAAACCAAAGCAGATTTGGAAAAAGCCACCGAACAATTTTACCACTTTTATGAGGATAAGGTTTAAAACGCATTTTAATCAGTTATCAAGGTGAAACAGCATCTCTTGAGTTATTATTGTCTTTTAAGTCAAAAAATTCGTAATTCTTTCATAAAACTTTACTCTTCATCTTCAACAACCACTGTAACCGAAACCATAGAGGAAGTCATAAAAAGTCCAAGTACATTTTCACCTTTTATGTTAGTAATTGACAGGAGGAGGGCTAAAAAGTCCACCGTCATTGAAAACCACATCTACCAAATCATCATAATAATCATACGCCTCTTTGGTAATAGAGTATTGTTCCAAACGAACTGTATCGCCCAACTCATACGCATAAGGAAGCTGCAAACCATCTATATTTTCACCAACAGCATCATCTGCAGAATATAGTAAGTCACCTGCATTGTCATAAATTAATGTATCATTGACATAATTTCTCCAAAAATAATAGTCTCTTGTTTCTTGTGGTTCTTTCGCATAAAAAAACAAATAATACCCTTCATCTTGAAAGCGAGACTCTGGCACAAAACGAATTTGAACAGAATCTATATCAGTAGTTGGAAAAATTGTACTTTCAGACGTAAATGCTTCATTTTTATATTCAATACGTAAATTGTAAGTATTTCCCACAACACCTTTGTAATTAGAATCTTGAGGCAAATATAGTCCTGCTTCTTCACTACTTTCCAAAAAATCCATTTTATTTCCATTTTGGTCGGTAACAGAAACTATTGCACCAGAAACTTTGGGTTCTTCTGAAGGGTCGTAAAAGTCCAAGCTTTCCCCTAAGCGAACAAAAGAATATCCTTCTACATCTACCACTTCAGCCTCTACAATCAAGGCTGGGTCATCTTTCCCACGAAGTTCTAAATCAATAACTTCTTCACACGAAGAAAAAGCGATAATGATAAAAAGCAAAATATATGCTTTGTTTAAAAATGATATATTTTTAGCTACGCTGAGCTCATAAATTCGGTTCATAGTTTTTATTGAATTGTATTGTTGTTAAATATACAAGCAATGATTTTTTATAGCCATTGTCGGTGTCTCCACCGACAATTTATAGCTGCAAATTATTTTTTCTTTTTGTCAAATGAGAAGGTAAAGTTGTAGGTAATAGAAGGAATGATTCCAAAAAGTGTTGTCTTGACAGCTTCATATTCTCCTGTTCCTTCTTCGTTTTCATCTTGTTTTTCTCTGAAATAAATAGAAAAAGCATTTTTGCGATTATAGAAATTATAAATAGAAAAATTCCAACTTCCTTTCCAGTTTCTCCTGTGTTTGCCATCAATAGTGAGCGAAATATCGGCTCTGTGATAGTCTGGCAACCTATCTACATTTCTTGCTCCATCTTCATAATAATCTACAATCTGATTTCCTACTTTATATCTTCCGACAGGAAACGTAACAGCCACACCCGAAGTATAAATAAAATTACCTGCTAGTGTAACTCTAGGAGAAAACTGATGCGCCAAAACAATCGCTAAATTATGAGGACGGTCGTAACGAGGACTATACGCATTTCCTAAATTAATTTCATCTATTTGACGCTGTGTAGTGGAAAGTGTATAGCTTATCCAACCTGTTGTCTGTCCATAGTTTTTCTTTACATAAAACTCTAATCCATACGACCACGCATCTCCTGCTGCCAAAGCCTCCTCAATGTTGTCATTCAAGAGTAAGTCCTCTCCATCTCTAACATCAATTTGATTTTGCATAGATTTGTAGTATCCTTCTATGGATGCTTCCCACTTATTATCATCAAAATTACGAAAATAGCCTAAAGCAACTTGGTCGGAAAGCTGTGGTTCAATGTATTTATTGGTAGGAATCCAACGGTCGAAAGGAAGGGCTGCCGTATTTGGGGAAACCGTTTGTAAATACTGGCGAGTACGATTGTAGGATGCCTTTACAGACGATTTTTTATCGATAAGATAATTAATAGCCAAACGAGGCTCAAAACCTGCATAAAAACTGTATGATTCAAAACTATCATAACGAAGCGTATCTGTAATGTTTGCATCTGTTCGTGGCTGTCCTTCTGCATATTCATATTCCTCTGTTTTTCCTACATTTTGGAACATAGAAAAACGCAAACCGTATTGAAGGGTAAGTTTCTGCGCTATTTTCTGTTCATTTGCCACATAAAAAGCATTTTCAATGGCAAATTTATCACTAAGTTCAAAAGAATTGAAGATAGACTCGTCATTTTGAGGCTTAATTTCAGTTGGGTTGAAATGATGATAAATATTTTCCGTTCCGAACGTAATAAGGTTATTAGGATTTAGGAAATAATCAAAATCTAATTTGATAGAATAATCTGTGATACCAGACCTCCATGTAAAGTTTTGTGCACCATCATCTATATCAAATCCATAGTTAAATTGGCTATAAATAGCTGTTGTATTTAAAAACAATTTCTGATTGAAAATATGATTCCAACGCAGCGTAGCCGTTGAATTGCCCCAATTCAAGCCAAACCCTTCTCCAAATTTAAAAACATCTCTACCAAAATAACCCGATAAATAAATACGGTCTTTATCTGAAATTTCGTAGTTCGCTTTTGCATTAAAATCATAAAAATAAAGTTGATTTTGTCTGAGAGCTGTATCTCTAGCAAACCTCAAAAACTGGTCTGCATACGTTCTGCGTCCAGATAAAATGAACGAACTTTTATCATTGATAGGAGCTTCTACAGTCAAACGACTAGAAACTGTTCCTACACCACCCGAAGCAATAAACCTTTTATTGTTTCCATTTTTCATTCGAATATCGATAATAGACGACAAACGTCCTCCATATTGAGCAGGAATTCCTCCTTTGTAGAGCTTTACATCTTTGATAGCATCTGGATTAAATACTGAAAAAAAGCCCAAAAGGTGAGAAGCATTATAAACTGGGGCATCATCTAAAAGAATTAGATTTTGGTCGTTTGCACCACCACGCACAAAGAGTCCTCCTGTTCCTTCGCCAGCGCTCTGTACCCCTGGAAGCAAAGTAAGTGTACGCAATACATCAACTTCTCCTAAAAGAGCAGGTAACTTTTTAACTTGTTCTACCTCTAATACTTGTGTACTCATCTGTACTTCGGTTATGTTGGCATCTGCATCTCGTTCGGCTGTAACGACAACCTCTTTTAACTCACTCGCCTCACTCATTTCTACATTGAGCGTTATATCTTTTGTCAAATCAATTTCAAAAATTTGATTTTCAAATCCGATATAAGAGACCAAAATTCTGTATTTACCCTCTGAAAGCGTAAGGGAATAAAATCCATACTCGTTAGCAACTGCGCCAGTACCTGGCATTTTTTCTACCAAAACGGTTGCGCCAATAAGTTCTTCTCCACTAGCAGCATCTCTAATTTTTCCACTAAGGGTATAGCGATTTTCTTGAGCAAAGGCTGAAAAGGAGTAGAAAGTAGAAATAAAAAGTAGAATGGAAAAAACGCATAAAAAATGCGTGTAACTTCGTTTCATAAAATAGTTAAGTTGATAAAAGAAATTGATTTAGTGAATAAGTTATAATATTGTGTTGGAAGTTTGATATGCAAAGGTCGTATT
Organism: Bernardetia sp.; assembly: GCF_020630935.1. Taxonomy (NCBI): domain Bacteria; kingdom Pseudomonadati; phylum Bacteroidota; class Cytophagia; order Cytophagales; family Bernardetiaceae; genus Bernardetia; species Bernardetia sp. The sequence goes on along the minus strand of NZ_JAHDIG010000003.1, from coordinate 118,878 downwards.
TTCAAATTACTTGACGAATAATAAGTTTGCAATCCCTCATTTAGTTTACAAAAAAAACTAAGGTTTAACGTGCTTTAACTTCTTACTTATATTAGAGTAGGCTTTTCAAATACAAAATAGCAAACGGCGTAGTGAACCATAAAAATATTTGTCCTAAAATTAGAGCTACTCCGTATTTTTGTTCGAAAATATCATTCAATACAATTTCTCCTTTATTGACACGATACAAAACTCTAAATTGTGAATAAAGATTGACTAAAAATGCGATTCCTAATTGAGAATAAGTTAGCCAAGTAGTAGATTTAGCATCCAAGATTCCTAAGTAGGTTGTTACGAACGGATAGCAGCCCCAGTAGAGAAATCCACCCAAAATTAGAGGTGTGATTCCCAGTTCGTCGAAAGAAAAAAGCATCAATATAAAAATAGCTAACATCAGACAAATAGCATCAATTACTATTTTTTCTAAAACAAATTGAGTAAAAGACCCTTCTGTAAAGGCTTGATGCAGCGCAATAAGCAGAAAAACAGAACCTATTAGAAGTTGCTGAATGATTTGATGTTTGGTATTGTTTGATTTCGCATTTAGCAGTAAAGCTGAACTCATAATCTGATAAACCAGTAGAAAAAGCCAACCTATCAGAATAATTGAACCAGAAAATTCTCTATAATTCCAAAGCATTAGGATATATGCAGTCCAAGGCAAAAGACAAAGTAGTAAAATTTCTAATTGTAACAATATTTTTTTGATGCTCATTTTTGGCTGTTTGGATATAAATTTAATTAGCTCTCTATTTTTAAAGTACGAAATAATCTCTTTTAAGGAAAGAAAAGCCATCTAGCATTTTGTTAGTTTATCTACTTTGTCGTATTTTGTTTAAAAAAACTATTCTAGCTGCTTAAAATTCAAAAAACACAGTGTTTTTCCTTCCTCCAAATCTAAAAAAAGGAATTTATTTTCTAATCCTGCTACAATTATACTTAGTTGGATTTGGTGTTGATAATGCTTTCTGTCAAAATAAAATAGATAGCTTGCTGCACGAGATAAAAAACTATTCTCAAAATAGAAGCAGAAGCAATATTGTTCCGATTGCATTACTTTCTGAGCTTTCCAATGAGTATCTTCATTCTGACCCAATAAAAGCTAAAGAATACGCTCATAAGGCATTAGATTTAGCAGAACAACAAAAAAATAATACAGCTAAAATTCTTGCTCTGAGCAGTTTAGGGAGTTCGTATGAAATACGTGGAAAATATGATTCTGCCCTTACTTATTTCGAAGAAGCCTATCGATTAGTAAAAAAGACAAATAACCAAACTATTCAAAGAGGCGTTGTTTTGGAAAAAATAGGTGTAATCTACAAATATAAAGGCAAATACGATCAGGCAATAAACTACTTACTGAAAGGACTAGAAATAGCAGAAAAACTAGAAGATGATAAGTTACAAGGAAATATTCTCAATAGCATAGGAAATGTCTTTACAACAAAGGAACAACCTCTCAAAGCCTTAGAATATTATGAAAAATCTTTAGTTTATAAGAAAAAAGCAGGAAACAAGCGTGCCATTTCAAACTCAATGGGCAACATTGCCATTATCCACCAACAATTAGGAAATTATAGCAAGTCTATTCAAATTTTCAAAGAAGTATTAGAAATAAAGCAAGAAATTGGGGATAAAGAAGGAGAGGCTGGCGTTTATTTTGGAATGGCTCAACTCTACGACTCACAAGGAAAATACAAGCGAGCTTTAGAAGAATTTAAAAAAGCTGCCAAAATCGACGAAGAGTTAGATTACAAATATGTTTTGGCTGATGATTATAGACAGATGGGGATGATGTATTCAAAACTAGGAAATAATACATTGGCTATTTTTTATGTAAAGAAAGCTGTCAAGATAGCACAAGAAGTTAATTCAAATCAGATTCTATTACAGGTTTATAATACGCTTACAGATATTTATGAAAAGAAGAAAGATTATCAAAATGCTTTTGAAGCATTGAGAAAGTCACATCAATACAACGATAGCATTTTTACAGAGCAAAAAGAAAAACAAATCACAGAAATCAATACTAAATACGAAACCGATAAAAAAGACAAAGAAAACCAACTTCTGTTAGCTCAAAATAAATTACAAGAGCAAGAATTAGGCACACAAAAAAGCCTTATTGGGGGAGCTATTTTTATAATTTTCATATTTTTTGGTTTGGCAATAGTTCTTAATCGTCAGCGTATGGCAAAAAATAAAGCCAATATTTTACTTCTTCAAAAAAATAAAGAAGTAGAACAACAAAAAGAAGAAATAGAAATCAAAACAGAATACGCCAACAAGCTCAATGAGGAAATACAAAGCACGTTAGACATTGTCAATGAGCAAAACCACAACATTACCTCTAGTATAAAATATGCCAAGCGCATTCAAGATGCTATTCTGCCCACACGAAAAGAAATGCAACAATCTTTAGGAGATGACTTTTTTGTCTTGTACAAACCAAAAGATATTGTGAGTGGTGATTTTTATTTTGTAAAAGAAATAGAAAATACTACGATTGTTTGTGTGGCAGACTGCACAGGACATGGCGTTTCGGGAGCATTTATGTCAATGTTGGGTATAGAATCTCTACACAAAATCACGAATCAGAATATTACTTCTCCCTCTCAAATTTTGGCTAATCTTCATATTCAAATCAATAACCTTCTTCATCAAGACGATACGAAAGACCAAGATGGAATGGATGCTGTGGTACTGGCTTTTAGAAAAGAAAATAACAAGTTCGTTTCTGTAGATTATGCAGGAGCAATGAATCCTTTGTACTATTTTCAAAATGAGAAGCTCAAAACCATTAAGGCAACTAAAAAATCGGTTGGAGGAACGATTTATGTCAAGAAAGAAGAGGCAGCCTCAACTTCAAGTCCTGTTTTTCAAAACCATACAATTCCACTCCTAAACGAAAATAAAAATACGATTCCAACACAATTTTATCTTTCTAGTGATGGTTACCAAGACCAGTTTGGAGGAAAAAAAGGTAAAAAGCTAATGACAAAAAACTTTAGAAATCTACTACAAATATTAGCTTCCAAGCCTGTTTCAGAACAAAAACAGATGTTAGAAAATCATTTTGAAGATTGGAGAGGCAAATATGAGCAAGTGGATGATGTTGCTGTAATGGGAATAAAAATTGTCTAAAAAATTATGCTCAACCACAACGGAAAAGTTTATACAGATAAAAACACACTTCTTTTTTCTGCTCAAAACAGAGCTTTCTCATATTCTGATGCGTTCTTTGAAACGATACGAGTAATCAAGAAAAATTCAGAAAACTATCATATTCCTTTGTGGAATTATCATTTCAACAGGCTTTCAAAGGGAATGCAAGCATTTGGGTATGATAAAATAGAAAGTGATGTTCTAAAAAATGAAATTCTGAAAACAGCCATTGCTTCAAAAAATAAAGATACAGAAACTGATTTTAAAACTCGGCTAACCGTTTTTAGAAGTGAGGGAGGACTTTATACACCTACAAATACAAAATCAGAATTTGTTATTGTCTTGACAGAAATCCCAAAGCTGACAACAAACTTATCTCTTCCTATCAATAAAAAATATGTCTTTTTTGATGACTTACCTCTTTTTCCTTCTCGTTTTTCGTCTTTCAAAAAAGCTAGTGCATTATCTTATATTTTGGCTGGAAAATACAGAAAAGAACATCAAGCTGATGAAGTTTTTTTATTGAATGATAAAGGCAGAATTGCAGAGGCAGGAGCAGCCAATGTTTTTATTTTAGACAAATCAAATAAAAATCAGTTACATTTTATCACTCCTCCAGCTTCGGAAGGTGGTGTTATGGGAACGTTGCGAAATTATTTGTTAGACCACCAAGAAAATTTTGATATACGAGTTGAGGAAAAACCTATTACAAAACAACAACTTGAAAGCTCAGAAATTATTTTTACCACAAATGCTGTTCAGTCTGTACAGCTCATTAAAGTTTTGAAAAATGAGCAGTTGGAAAGAATGAAGATTTTTGTTGAGAAGGTTAATCAAATATTTAGATAAAAACAGAAAACAAATAATATAGATTTTATGGGTTTGTTGTTTGTATTCCTCCAAAAAAGCTACTCAATGCCAACCAAGTTAGATAAATAGTGCCTGCTACAAAGCCTGCAAGCAAAACAAGGAAGCCTATCGCTACAAACCAAACTACATACTTGCTAGATTCCTTGTGATTTCCAGAAGTATAATAATCTTTCAAAATATCTACATTTTTTCGGTTAGCTTTATACGCCACATCAAGAAAATCGCCTAAGAAGGGAAAAAGTCCGATAAGATAATCAAAGGTTATATTTCCTAAAATTTTCATCAATACAGACAAACTTACGCCGTGTCTCACAATCGCCACTACCATTGAAGCAGAAATAGCAAAACTTACAAAGTCGCCTGCCATTGGAAGAAGTCCGATAAGTGGGTCAAGACCAAAACGAACATTTGTCGCTGGAATTTTAAAAACATCATCTAAAACGGTTGAGGTTTTGTCTATCCATTGTAGTTCTTTGGGAAGTTCTTTTTTTGTTTCTAGTTTCATAGTTTGGTGAAATAGTGGTATAGATGCTGATTTGATAATACGAACAAAACAACAATTTGTTTTCTACTTCTAATTAGAGTACTGGACACGAGATAAAAAGTTGTTGGTGTCGCTATGTTAAAATACCAACTAACGGTATTTTCCCCTGTTCTGTGACACACAGAACAGCAACTATCTGTTCATTTCCAGTTAATAACTCTCAATTTCTTTTTCCTTATGTTTTTCCATCAAATAACCATAAGGTTCTAAGCCATTTGTATGCGAAAAGATAACTCTCAAAACACCAGCCACAGGCAATGCAATAATAGCTCCTACAATTCCCCAAAGGGCTGAAAAAACAACTACACTAAAAATAGTCATAAAAGGGTTGAGTTCTATTTCATCTCCAATAATCCAAGGAGTTAGAACGTAACTTTCAAAGACTTGAGCTATTGCCACAACGGAAAACACAATAATTCCTGCTGTAAAACCTGAATAAAGTGAAGCCAAGATAATAGCAGCTCCACCTCCAACAAGATTTCCCACATAAGGAATAATAGAAAAAAAGGCTGCAAACAAAGCTAGAAAAAGAGCATACGGTACGCTTCCAATCAAAAAACCAAGATAATACATTATAAAAAGTAAAATCATAACCTTTCCTTTTCCTAGTAGATAATGACTTACTGTTTTTCCAGATTCTTTTATAATTTTCCTCATAACACCAGTATCTTTTTCAGCAATTTTATAGAAAAAATTGTGTAGCATTTTCTTCTGTGCCAGCATCAAAACGATATAAATAAGAATGATAAAAGATTGTGAAGATAATGTAGCTAAAGAAACTGCCATTTTTTTTAGATAGCTCTTTATTTGCTCTTTCAACGATTCTGAATTTGAAGCCATTCTAACAGGATTGAAACCCAAATTTTGCTTTGACCAGTTTTCTATCTTTTCTATTTTTTCCGTAGATTTTTGCTGAATTTTATCCCAGTCTTCTGAAATATTTTCTACTCTTTCTACTACAAGCCCACCAATAGACAAACAGATAGAAAGCAACAAAAGCATAGAACAAAGAATAGCCAGCCATTTGGGAAACTTCCACTTTTTCATAAAAAACTCATTAGGCTTGTCTAAAACTGTAGCCAAAATGATAGCTAGGAAAAGAGGCAACAAAACAGAAGATGCAAAATACAAAACTATTGTTATCAGAATAACACTTAGAAGTACTTTTAAAAAGTGATGTGATGAGACGGTAAGTTTTAAAGAATTAGAACCTTTAGAAGAATTTGAATTATCAGTCATAGCAAAAAATATTTTCTATTTGAAAAAACTATACTGACTAATAATAATAACAAAGCAGATTTTGTTTTATTTTTTCTATATGATATTTTATTCTCTCAGCTTACTTGCCAACCTTACTTAGTTTTCCATCTCTGAATTGTAATTTAAAAAGACTTTTTTCTACTTCAAAACTACCATAAAAAGGAGATGATTCGGTGCTTAACTGTGTTGGAAACCATTCTTTCTTGATTTCATTGTTTACTAAGAGGAATAAACCTTCTTGTGTTCCGTTTGTCCCAAAACGTTCAAAATCACCTTTCCAAAACTTTGAACCTATTTCAGTTTCCAAAAATGTATTCGTAATTGCAATATCTTGTGTTGGAGTTCCTATTTCATTCAGACACAAAATAGTAGAAACATCAAATTCTTTATTTACTGTTTGGTTTTCTAAATCATAACGAACAATAAATTCAGCGATATTTCCAACACCATCGTAAAAATACACAGAATCAGCATTCCAACTTTCAAAATTTTGAATTATTCTATCGCCCTCAATTTTTATAATATTCAACCTAGAATCTAGCCACTTTATAGCAAATTCTAGTTGGTTAGAAGGAATCAAAAAACAGTAGTGATAGATATGTTTCTGCTCACTTTTTCGGAAAGTTATCGTTGAAAACCCTGCTTGAAAGGTAAACTGCTTGCTATCTTCTTCTGTAATTTGAAAACCTAATACATTTTTATAAAAATGAAGTTGCTCCGTAAGCTGATTGGTAAATAGTGTAATTTCTCTGATTCTCATGATATATTAATTACTCAACTTTGAATATCAAAATTATTTAAAAAACCTTTTGCATAATCATAACCTATTTGGAAAGCTAGTTCGATATTTGTGTTTGAGAACTTAACCTTAGCAATTTCATTAGGTTCTAAATATACATCACATGTTGGCTCATCTTTTCTTACAAAATATGCTCCCACAGCTTGAAAATATCGTTCAATCACAGAGCGAGTAGAAGTAGGAATAAAATTATCAGCAAGTGGATTGGTATGAATACCAACAACGAAATGCTCTGACTCTTGTTGGTGAGCTTTAAAAAATGGTTGTGTAGGCAAATTTTCTAAAAGTCCACTATCTACAAAGTCGTATTTTCCAATTCGAATAGGCGAAAAAATAGCAGGAACAGCCATAGAAGCGAGCAGAGCAGAAATTAAATCGCCACTTTCAAAACGTTCAATAGTAGCAGTTTGTAGGCAAAAAGCAGATGTAGTCAAAGGAAAATGAAGTTCTTCAAAGGTTTTGGGTAGGTAAGTTGAAAAAAGCATTCGCAGCTTTTGAATAGAAATCATTCCGTTTTCACTCCACGTAGGTCGCAACCATTTTTTCCAACTTTCTGTCTGAAAAATAGCAAGTGTTTCGTCAGCAGAATAACCAGCAGCCCACATTGCTCCCATAATTCCTCCCATACTGACACCACTTATTTTTTTGGGTTGAATGCCTTTTTCTTCTAGTGCTTTCCAAATTCCTAGATGAACCAAAGCACGCCCACCACCACCAGACAAGACAATTCCGATAGGTTTTTGAGTAGAGTTAAACAGTTGTTTTTCTGACACGTCTTTATTATTTGATATAAAAAAAATGTATGGCTAATCTACAGGAAAAAACATTGTTTCTTCTTTTACAAAGACAAATAATTTTCCATTCCAATCATAAAAAATGTACTTGTAAGGTTCATTAGCAGATTTTGTAACACATCTAAAAACAAGTTGTTTGGTCTCTTTTTTAAAATAAACTTTGGAAGTTTTATCTGATTCTATTTTTCCACATTCGTAACTAGAAAACATTAGTTTTTTATCCTTTTCTTCTTTTTTTTGGTCTATTATTTTTCGCTGAAAAATATTTTTTTCTTTATCAATTTCTATCCAAATGGCAGTAAGCGTAGTCAGACAATCACTATCGAAAGGATTTCCGATGGTTTCTGCTTCTAAAACAAGATAATTTGAATAAGAGAGTTGATGAATAGCAATAATATTCTTAAAGTTTGCTTCTACAGCTTTTGTCGTTTTTTTCTGATTATCTAAAAAATGCAAATAAGACTTTGAAACCTTCGTTATAGAAGTAGATACAAATTCGCCATTGAAAGTAAAAACCTTGAAAGAAGAATCTGGAGCATAAACAATGTTGCTTTCATCATACTGCTCATAAATATGAATGCCATAATATTTTTGTTCAAACTCTTTGCTATTCAAAACTTTTAGATATTCTTGTATCTGCAAACTGTCAGCCGAGTTGATAGAATTTTCTTGTGCCTTTGCGCTTAGAAAAGGAATTACCAATAAAAACAATACAAAAACTATTCTCGTCATACTTTCTCTATATTTTCTTCAAACCAGTGTTGTACTTCTTCCAATGTCTTGTCTCCTGCTGCGACTGAAATAGTAAAATTTATAAGAGTTTCATCAGTCATTTCTTTTTTATAGAAATATCCATTTGCCTTCATAAAAATATGAGCAGATTGCAGTCCTGTTCTTTTGTTTCCATCTTGAAATACGTGATTAGAAACAATACTGTGCATATACAATCCAGCTTTTTGATAAATGGATGGGTACAAAGGTTCTCCAAACATCTCACTATCTATGATTTCCAAAAGATAGTCCAAACCAGATTCTTTCAAAAAATTTTGAGGAGGGGCAAACTTTCCCCCAAAACCTTCTACCTGTAAGCGATTGATAGTGATAATTTGTTCTTTTGATAGATAAAACATAGACATTTTTTAGGCTAATTCTTTCCAAACTTCTTTATACTGTTCTAAATCTTGTTTTAAAAGCCGTTCAAACTCTGAATTCTCAATATGTTTTTTATCTTGATTTTCTTTTTCTAAAAGTTCAGATACAGTTTTATAAAGAGCATTGATTTGCTCATCTGACATACTTTCTATTTTTCTTATTAGCTCTTTTTTTCTCTCTTGAAGGGTCATGATGTTTTGATTGAAATGTATTTAGGCTTCTAGCCTTTTGTTGTTCTAAATATAACCTCAAATTCTTAAACTTAACTAAAGTAAATGCAAAAACCACGGCAGGTATACCGAATACTTATCTTTCTTTTATTCATTTTTTGGTAACCGAGAAAGATATGGAAAGCAAACCTATGAATTTAGATTCTGTAATTTTTGTTTTCCTTGAAATAATAATATCTTAAAGGATAGTCAGTCATCAAGATTATCAACATAGGCAGTATAGGTAGATGTGTTATAACTGAAAAGATGCTGTGCCAAAAGCCATTATTTATAAAAGCTCTGGAAATAATAGTGATTAGAAAAAAGTCAAGAATTATTAAAATAGGAATTACTCTGTTTTGAGGTGTTATTAATCTTGCAACCACGGTTGAAAAAAGAAGTAGCCCTATAATAGCATTATACTTAGGTGTTTGGCTGTCAGGATACCAATTATACGCCATGAAAGCCATTACAATCAGGTAGATACATACTATAATTGTCAATGTTTGCCAAAGTCTCATTAAAATTAACTTTCTCTTTATCATCATTTGTTTTGTCTTTACAGTTATTTTATTGATAATAGTCTCGCTCATATTTTGCGAGTGGTCAATATGTGCAAATAATAGTCATTTTCGTTCATCTTCACTCCTCAATCTTATCTTTGTATTTGTTGTACAGGAACGAAATAATAACGAGTAGCGTACCCAAACACACAAAAACAATCGTTTTGGAAATAGTAGAAAGAGCTGCAATATCGTAAAAGAAAAGTTTTACAAGTGTGATAGCAAACCAAGCCAGTCCACCAATACGCAAGTATTTTTTCTTTCTCCAAATTCCTAAGCCTACTACAAAGAGCGCATATACTCCCCATAAAATACTCAATCCTAATTTGTAAGCATCTGCATTGCTCATTAGGCTCAAAATATGGATAAGTTCGGCACTTAGAAGCCACAGCACAGAAACGTGCAAGATAAAGTCAAAAAACGGAAGGAAATTGAACTTCAAAAATTCTTGCTTCGCCAATTTGAAAAGAGTAAACAAAAGTCCTCCAACAAGCGCAAAAGAAATATAACGTATGATAAGATTAAATACTCCAATGTTATAATATTTACCTAGTCTTTGAGTTACATAGCTTTCTCTAAGTTCGCTTAGTTCATACAAGCCTAAACTCATAAAGATAAATAAGACAAAAGCAGAAGCCAAGTAATACAGAATAACAGACATTTGAGTTTCTACTTTTTTAATAATATAGAAGCCTAAACTAATAAAAAACACAAGTGTGTAGTTAAGTAACCAAACAGATAGAAAATGTCTAAAATCATAATCATGAAAAGTCTCCATACCATATTCTCCCATTACTTCTATCTGTGAAGCCTCAAAAAGCTGATTGAAATAAACCGTAATCTCAACAAACAAAGGCAAATAAATAGCAAAAAGTAGCGTCGTGGTAATAACAACTGTTACAAAACTTAAAAAACCACTTGCCTTTTCTTTAAGAGGTGAAACATATTTATCATTTTTATTAAGCCAATCAATAAAGAAAAATGAGCCTGCGAAAATAACTCCTGTAAGAAAAATTACATTGAAAATAGGTAAAACTTCATTTACAACCATTTTACTTGTCTCATAATCATATACTCCAGTAGAAGCATCAATCGCCATTGCCCAATCTTGTAGCATACTAAAAGCAGCCAAAACCATCAGAGGAAAAGAGAGCGTTTCATAAACCCCGACTTTTTTCGTCCTGCCAATCCAAAATAAAAGTGCAGCCTGCAACGACCAAATCAGCGTAACCCAGTTTCCATCTAGCTGCACAGGAACGGCAATCGTAATAAAAACCAAGACCATTCCAGAAGCGAGGTAAAACAGATTTCTGTCAGCAAGTTTATTTTTATACAAGACTACACTCACTCCAAAGTGAATAATCGCATTTCCAAGCGTGAAAAGTCCGACTAAATTTTCTGTTTGTGGATTATCAATAAGCGTTACAAAACCAATTCCGTAGAAAATAAAAGAGTTGATGAGCATCAAAATCACATCACTAATCCCAAATACTTCTTTCTTTCGGATTTTGTACGCCAAAAATGAAATATAGAAAATAAGGAAAAATAGCGTTGAGAAAATTAGAGATAAGCTAAAATGTTCTTCCTTGCTGTATTTTGCACCGTACCAACCCAAAACAATCAGCCAAGTAAGCGAAAAAGCATTGATAAATAGCCACTTCCAATATTTTTTGATAGAAATAGCCAAAATCCCTAAATTGATAATTGCCATATAGATAAACAGTATCATCACTTTTCCAGAACCATCACTTAGCAAAAATGGCACACAGTATGCGCCCACCAGTCCAATATGAGCAATAATTTGTCTGTCGTAGTGTAGAGAAGCCACTACCGTAAAAATAGTGAAGACAACCATTAGCCCAAACGCTAACTCTTTAGGATAAAGCGCATAAAAATCATATCCCATAAAGGTTACGAAATAGAAAATTGCCATTGCACCACTCAGAAGTCCTGCACTGATTTGTTCGTATTTTTTCTTCAAATAAATAGCAAATCCTAAAAGACCAGCACCCATAAAATAGCCTAATACAATTCTTGTAAGAGGACTAATCATATCATTATCGATGGCATATTTTACACCAATACCTACTCCCAAAACAATAATCAAGACACCAACAATGTAAATTACATTCTCACCAATAAACTTTTCAAGGCTAGATTTATGACGAACTTTTGGATGTTGTTTTTCAAAAACAGGCGTTTTTCTACGAATCGGCTCTTGCTTTTGCCCCTGACTTTGCTTTTCAAATTCTTTTCTTTTTGTTTCTTCTTGTTGTGGAAAGTCGGAAGGAATATCTTTAAAGATAGGTTTTGTTTTCTCTTTTGGTTCTGTTTCAAAAGAAGTTTCATTTTGTAATCCTTCTATTTCCACACGAAGTTTGTAGATTTCTCTTTCAAAAATGGCTTGCTTGTTCTCAACAATAGAGAGTTTTCGCAAAAGTTCATTTATCTGCTGTTTATTATTCATAAGTAGTGATAGTAGTCAGTTTGGTAATGGGTTGTTTTAGAAAAATACGTATTTATTCTAATAAAACGAAAAGACACTTGAAAACACTTACGCAAAATAGTATTTTTTTGATGAGGGAGATTTTACAAAAACTGACTTTTACTTTTTTATGATTGGGAAAAAAGTAGAAGTTGTTTAAAGAATATAAAAAAGGGTCTTAATTTAAGTGATAGATTAGGTTCTGCTCATTGTTTCTCGTTCAAGCATTCTACTTGGACACATTTTTTGGCTACGCCGACTTTCAGTTCGTCAGCACATGCTGACAAAACGGTAAGCACAAGATAGAATCGTGCGCTAGAAAAATATTCTTAAACAACTTAAATGAATATATTGAGGAAATAAACTAAAAAAATAAAAAGTAGCAAAACTATTTTTAGTTATGAAGAGTTTTTTTATCTTTCGTCCTTGCTCTATTTTTTATAAAGCTAGTTAAAGATATTTTTTTAACTTTACTTGTTTCAATCAAAAACAGGCATAGTTGTCTTTCAGTTTATAATTGTTTCAACCAACTAAGTGGAAATCGTTTCAGCTATTTCAGACTATTTTTCAGACTATTTCTCTACCCTAGATTGGGCACAAATCAAGGTGTTGTTGGTATATCTATCTATTCCTATCTCTAGTGGAATTATTGGTTGGGCAACCAACTGGATGGCACTCTTGATGACTTTCTATCCCTTGGAATACATAGGTATTAAACCTTTTGGCTGGCAAGGAATCATTCCTTCAAAGGCTCAAAAAATGGCAACCAAATCAGTAGAAATGCTGACTTCCAAACTCTTACGCATAGAAGAACGTTTTGAGCAACTAGACCCTCTTATAATAGCTCGGCAGATGCGCCCAGAACTAGAAACATTGAGTGTAAAGATTATAAATGAGGCAATGGAAGCACAGGCAGGTATCATTTGGGAGAACACGCCTATACCTATAAAAAAACAAATTTATCAGCGTGCAAAAGATGAGATTCCGAATGCTGTAGTGGATATAATGGTAGAACTCAACGGACAAGTTGATAAACTCTTAGACCTCAAACGTATATCTATCGAAACCCTAATGGCAGACAAGCAACTTGTCAATGAAATATTTTTGCGTTGTGGAGCAAAAGAATTTAAGTTTATAGAAGTCTCTGGTTTTTGGTTTGGAGGTCTTTTTGGTTTGGCTCAAATGGTTCTTTCCTACAATTTTCCCTCTGGCTCATGGTTTATCTTACCTGGATGTGGCTTAGTAGTAGGTTATCTCACAAATGTATTGGCTCTAAAACTCATCTTCGAACCCTTAGAACCCATCAATATTTTAGGAGTATATAAATTTCAAGGATTATTTTTGAAGAGACAAAAAGAAGTAGCAAGAGAATATGCAAAAGTAATTACAGAAAAAATATTGCCTACTGAAGTAATGACAGAGTATTTGGTACGAGGTCCTGCATCAGACAAACTAGCCCTCATTATTAGTAGAGAAGTTAATAATTTAGTAGATGAAGTAGTGGAAGATATGGCTGGAGCATCTCGTCCAATCTTCACACTTTTAGCAGGAAAACGTATGGATATTGCCAAGAATATCATTATGTTTCATTTTATGAGAGAGCTGCCTATTGTAGTAAAGCAAACAGAGGAGTATGCAAATGAGGCTCTTGATTTAGAAAACACACTTGCTGAGCGTATGGGCAATCTTTCATTCAAAGAATTTGAAGGTTTTTTACGACCTGTATTTCAAGAAGATGAATGGATTCTGATTTTGGTAGGAGCTGTTTTGGGAATGTTAGCAGGAGTATTGCAATTTGTTGTGATGTGGTATTTTGGTTTAGCATAAAAAAAGTACAATTTTTTTCAAAAATCACACAAGTAATCATTCTTCAAAAGGCTATTTTTTATGTAATTTTGAGGAAAAACACCGTTAAAATTAAATTAACACAAAAAAAATGGCTTTTTTTTGATTTGATTGCAACCTTTTTGCTGTTTTTTGGGTCATGATAATAAAGGGCATAAAAATATAATTTTTCTTAGTTAAGAACTAAATATTTTTGATAAAGTCCTATTTTTTATCTCACTTATTAATAAAACCCATCTACTTCAAAATTGTAAACTCATGAAAGCCCAGAATATTCCATTTATCTTGATGATTGTCTTGATGCTTGGAGCAGGAATATCAGCCTGTCAAAGAATTAATCCCACAGAAAAAACTTCTCAAGGAAGTTTATTTGTTCGCACTGCTACTATTCAAATCTTTGATGATAATAATAGCGAACAACAAGAAAAACTATGTGGTCATACTGTGGCTTTTTTATTGAAAGATGGAACTTATATTTTACCTACTAACTTAAACAGCTTTTTAAAAAAACCTTCTCATAATCAAGTAGTTAATATTACCTACCGTTCAGAAGATAGCAAAATTGTAGATTGTACAAATGCAAAAAGTGTTTATTTGAGCCACGTTGATACTCCTTTAGGTTCAGAATTGAAATAATCAGAAACATTTCAAAAAATATAAACGAAAGTCTTGGGTGTTTATGCTCAAGACTTTTTCATTTTATTCCTCCCATAAAAAAATCACTTCTTTAATTTCTAAAGAAGTGATTGTTGATTTTGCTCTTACTTTTTCTGTATTATACCAATATAAAAGCTATTTTACACTTTATTTTGTTGCTCTACGAGGCTGACCTGATTATAATAAGGTCAATACCAATGTAGTTTTTAGGTGTAGTTTAGTTTTTATCTTGGTATTAGTTTTCAATAATTTCAATATCGATGATAGTAATGGGTCTGCTTTCTCCCACATAAGCCATACAAACAGCAACATCTTTATATCTATCATCTTTTTTAGCAGTTACGTACTGAATTTTGAGTTGCATTTTATCTTCAATCTCCAGTTTTTCAAGTTTTGACTTGTTATACTCATCTAAAGAATAGGGCTGCAAATAAACATTCGAACCATCATTGAGCCAAAGGTTGTCCCAAACTCCTACACCACATACTATATTCTCCACCGTAACATTTGCTACATTGATAATTTCACATTCTTCTACTTCACAAGTTGGAGTAGCACACCAATCTTCTTCATCTTCACACTGGAAAGCCGAAAAAGCAAGGAGTATTCCTAAGGCAAAAACATAAAAAGGAAAATTGATAGAAAAGGCTCTTTTAGCAGAACCAATAATTTCTTGTTTTGAACTTGATTTTGACATTGTTTTGAAAATTTAATAGAGTGAAAGTTATTTTCTGTGACTTTGTATCTATACGTAAACTCTTATGAGTTTGCAGCAAAGACACTAGATATTTCACTTAAACTTTTTTCAAACCCAACTTTTCACCTTCTTTAAGCATAAAGGCAAATGCTTCTTCATATTCATTTCTAATTTCACCTTCCAAAATAGCTTCTCTGATAGCCAACTTTATTTTTCCAACTTGAGCAGAAGGTTTTAAATTGAAAGTTTGCATAATAGTTTCTCCATCAATGACAGGCTGAAAATTACGAAGCTCGTCCTTCTCTTCTACTTCTGCCATTCGCTTCTCTACTCTATCAAAATTTTGAAGATAACGCTGTACTCGGTTATGGTCTTTAGATGTAATATCAGCACGACAGAGCTTCATAAGCGAATCTGTATCATCTCCTGCTTCAAAAAGTAATCTTCGAATAGCCGAATCTGTAATGGTTTTCTTAACTAAAGCTATCGGACGCAAATGTAATCGCACCAATTTTTGTACAAAACGCATTTTAGCGTCTAAAGGAAGTCGCAACTTTTTAAAAATATAAGGAGTCATTCTTGCACCTTTGTCTTCGTGCCCATGAAATGTCCACCCTGCTTTTTTATGAAAACGCTTTGTAGCTGGCTTGGCAATATCGTGCAAAATGGCAGCCCAACGCAACCACAAATCATCAGAAACCTGTGCTACATTATCCAAAACTTGTAGTGTATGATAAAAATTATCTTTGTGTCCCTTTCCATCAATATATTCTACACCATACAAATCTGTCATTTCAGAAAAAATAATTTCTAAAAGTCCACATTGAAAAAGTAACTTAAATCCATACGAAGGAGGATTTGACAAAATAATTTTGTTCAGTTCAGTCGTAATTCTCTCTTGAGAAATAATTTTGATACGTTCTTTTTGTGTAGAAAGTGCATCAAATGTATCTGCATCAATGTCAAAACCAAGTTGAGAGGCAAAACGTACAGCACGCATCATACGCAAAGGGTCATCAGAAAAAGTCTGCTCTGGCGCAAGTGGCGTTCGGATAAGTTTTTTACTTAAGTCTCTAAATCCATCAAAAGGGTCTAAAAATTTCCCATACGTTTCTGCATTCAAACTAACAGCCAACGCATTGATAGTAAAATCTCTTCGTTTTTGGTCATCTTCTAAAGTTCCTTCTTCTACGGTTGGTTTTCTTGAATCAAAATCATACGATTCTTTTCTTGCCCCTACAAACTCCACCTCTACTTTTTGGTTGGTTTTCTCATCTTGTAGGGTAATCATTGCCGTTCCAAAACGCTTGAAAATAGAAACTTTCACAAAAACTCCGTGCGCTTTTCCATACGATTTGGCAACGTGTTTGGCAAGCGTAATTCCACTTCCAATACAGACAATATCAATGTCTTTAGTTTCTCTTTCTCTATCCAATAAAAAATCACGCACAAAGCCACCAATGACATAGGTTTCTAGCCCTAAAGCATCGGCACTTTCTTGTATCCACTTAAAAATAGAGGTCTGATGTAGTAATTCTTTCAGTTCGGCTGGTTGTTCTTTAGTTTTCATAAGGCAAAAATAGTGTATTTTTATTTTTTAGATAAAAATTCTTTCAATATCTCAAATTCTTTGTCTGTATGTTGTGGAAAATTAGCAATTCTGAATGTATTTTGTTTCCATTTTCCATAGCCGTTTCCCAAAATAATATTTGACTGATTTGCTTTTTGTTTCAAAAAACTAAGTTTTGGTGCATTTAGTTCGATTGCCAAAACAGTTTGAGAACGAACAGATTTATTTTCTATCAATACTTTAAAATGATTTTCTTCAAAGAAACTATACAAATCAGTTGCTCGTTTCTCAATCTTTTGAGACGTAGTAGAAATATTTGGGACAAACTCCATTACTTTGGAAAGCAAATAAATATTTAAAACATTGGGAGTATAAGTTGTTTGAAACTGTTTTGCCTTTTCTACCAAAAATGAAAGCTGGTTATATCTGCTAAAAACATCAACAACGGCATTTCTTTGTTTTCTTTGGTAATTATAAAAATCAATCAGACGTGGCGAAAGTACCATAATTCCCAAACCAGCAGGCAATCCAAAACACTTCTGAACGGAAGCAAACCATGCATCAGCATCTTGAAAATTTAGATGTTGTCCTCCCCACGATGAAGTTGCATCTATAAAAATAAAGTCGTCTTTTCTATTTTTTCTAACTTTCGATAAAACTTTGGGAGAGATTTGTGTAGCATTTGCCGTCTCGTTTTGGCAAAGACAAATTATATTAGGAGATTTTTTACTTTGTGTGATTTGTTGAAAAACATTTTCTTTATCAAAATTCAGTTCTTCATTAATTTCAAACTCACTTCCAAAAGTAGTTTCTGGATAATTTGCATTTCTGTAGTCAAACCACTTTTTTCCAAATGCTCCGTTGTAGAAATGGTAAGTATTTGTTGTTGAAAAATTATCATTCAAAATATGCCATGCTTCAGTAGCCGACGAGGTAAAAACAATAGTATAATCTTTTGGAATAGTATGTTTTTCTTGTAGATTTTGCAAAATATTCTCATACATTTCCATAAACGTATCACTACGATGCTGAATACTCAAAATATTTTCTTGATAGGCTTCCTCTAACCAATCTCTAACTTGTGGATATACTTTTGAAGGACCAGGATAAAAACTTATGTTTTGGGGCATTTTGCTTTTGAAATATTTTGACATAAAAAAATGGTTTGAGTAAAGCTACACAAACCATTTTAAATTATTGAGTTGAATTTTATTCTATAACAAACTTAAAGTTTTCTACACCAAAGTCTGTTGCTACATTCAAAATATAGATTCCTTTTGAAAGTGATTTTGGAAGTGAAATTACAGTAATTCCATCTACAGAAGTACGAACAGGAATATTTGCCACTACTTCTTGACCTGTAACACTTACAATACGAAGTTGTTTTATCATAGAAGCATCTACCAAACCACGCATATAGAGTTCTCTTCCAGCTTTATTTGGATTTGGATATAAGGCAGGAGGTAGGTTATTTGTAGTGCGTGTAACAGATACAATTTTTGTGTTTACCCATTGACCATTGAAATCAACTTGCTTTAGGCGATAATATGAAGTTCCTAACATCGGTTCATAATCATTGAATAGATAATCTGTACGAGTGTTTTTACTTCCTTTGCCCTTTACTTTACCAATAGCCTTAAACTGCAAGTCTTCTCCAGCACGCTCTACTAAGAAATAATCATTGTCTAACTCGCTTGCTGTTGCCCAATGCACTACTACTTTTTCAGATAAATTTTCTGCATAAAGAGAGATAAGCTCTACTGGTAAAAGGCAAGGACCAATATCAGCATTCTGACCATTGTTTGTAAAATCACACTCTCCTTCATCAAATACAGCAGATGGGTCTGAAATATCATATTGTGGAAGTCCTACGCTAGGGTCATTAGAATCAACATTTCCTAAAGCGAATACAGTAATGTTACCTCCATTAGCAGGTACACTAAAAGTAAGTGTTATTTCTGCTCCCCCAGGAGCTAAGGCTTGCCCTAAGGTAAGAACTGCTAATACATTGGCAGCACTGGTAAAAGGGTCTCCATCGAAGAATGTAATTGGAGTATTAGCTGGCAAGGTAGCATCACCTAAATTGGTTACGATAGCTGTAATAAGAATTTCTCCAGTAGCCTCACAGTTAGAGTAATCTACACTACCTGAGTTTCCTCCATCAGATACTACACTTCCAGAAATAGAAATGATGCGTAAGTCTCCAGTCGGAGTAAGAGAGTTATTATCTTGGTCAAACAAAGATACTTGCTTGATAAATGAATTGAGAGGACCGTTTACTCCAGCCGAGTACCCTACTGCTGCGTGATTTTGCTGAACGGAAGGCACTCTTAGATTATCTTCAATATTAGTTACAAAATAAGTATGCTGATTCCATACAATTCTAGAGCTAACCCAGTCAGAACCAGAACCATACACCGTTACATTACCAATGGCATTATCATTAGGTCCGTTTAAGTCTTGTGCTGTTACAATAAGCTCTGTAAAGCCATCTTTATCTACATCAGCTACTAATGGATACTCGCTACGAGTACCTGAACGAGACGTACTAGAAGAGAGCAATGCACCTGTTTCTCCATTATAAACCAGTAGATTCTCCTCATCGCTATAGATTACCTCTGCATTTCCATCGCCATTAAAGTCAAATGTAGAGCCACTGGTTCGGTCAGAAGTCTCATCAATAGTTGCATTCCACTTTTGGGTAAGTGTTGCACCTATTTCTATACAATATACTCTATTTCTACCTCCTACAATAACCTCTAGTTGTGGGTCTCCATCTACATTAGCAAGGTTTGGACGACCTCCAATAGTAGTTACCTGCCCACCATCAATAAGTTTGAAAGTAGTTCCTATTTGATTTCCTGTGTAAGGACTCCAAACAAAGATAGCTCCAGCAGCTGTTCCTGTATTATCATAGCCACATGTAACAATATCTACTGTTCCATTATTATCAACATCTGCAATACTAGCTCTACCATCTGTAATATTAGCAGGAGCTGTAGTGAGTGGAGTAAGTGTTCCAGAAAGTAAATCTACTGCATAAATGACATTGCCCGTAACAAGCTCTAAACCTTGACATTCAGGTCCACACGACCCTCCTCCTGGAAGTGGGTCTCCAGGGCGATAAATATCGTATGCTACTGGGAAAGCAGCTTGTTGGGCATCATTAGGATGAATACCAGCACTTAAACTAGCATTTGGAGGCACTAAATTTTGAAGAGTAAGAGCATTATAAATAGCATTTCCTACATAGACTTCTGGAATACCATTTTGGTCGAAGTCAGCGAGAGCTGGTGTCATTTCACTCGTTTGAACTAATAAAGTACCTGTTGAAGAAGATACAGCTACTTCATTTCCAGTAGCTGCTTGCGATGCACCGTAAGCAAGAGAAGGATCAAACTCGTACCTATAAAGCCTTCTATCGTTTCCTGTAATAAATATATCTCCATTTCCATCATCATCCACATCTGCTAAAGCTAACATACTAAATTTATCTGTAACAGGAGTAGGAATTTGCTGAATTAAAGAGCCATTATCTCCAGAAAAAATATAAATATTGGGAGAACGTGGTTGTCCGTTCCTAGGTCCCCCAGTGTAAGGTGTGTTATATGGATTTTTAGAAACTATCTCTATATGTTCATTATCATCTGCAGCAGGATAATTTGGCCAAGAATCTGGTACTACATCTCCTACAAAAACACCACCACGCTGCTCTACTTCAAAACTAAGGTCGGTTTCAAACTCTGGAACAGGGTTTACATCTGGCACAATAGGCTGACTAATTGCGCAGTCTGGTGGTACTTGCCCAAAGAAATAATCATCACAAGCAGGGTCTGGAACAGCAGCATTACCATTACAATCATTGTCATAACAATCTACCAAACCATCACCATCATCATCACAACCATTATTACAAAGACCTGTTTCATCTGCTGCTAGTGCGACATTATCTATACCTAATGTAATTTCTTTATCTCCCACAAAAAAGTTAGCAGGAATAGTAAATGAAATAAGACCAGTTACAGGGTCAAGAGTTCCTGTTCCTAAGCCTAATCTGTTCGTTGGATTTGCTAAATCACGAATATAATAATCTGTTGAATTATTTGCACAAACAGGTAATACACCTAGCCCTGTCGCATCAAAAGAGAGTACAATATCTCCTGCATCACTTCCTTGATTGGTAAAACGAACATACCAAGTTCTATTTGAGTACTGTCCTGTTCCATCAGGGGATGTTCCTACTCCTGCGTTGTGTGCAGCAAACATGTAGTCTCCTACAGTATTTAAAAAACCTCCAGTAGCAGGGTTAGCCATAAAAAAACCTCCACTACTTTGTACATTGGCATCTACACGGTCTGTATTGGTGAGTGATGCACTAGCAGATTCTCTTCCAATTCCTATCATATTAAATCTGTATGTAGGATTTTGAGGATACATATCATCAGCAGATAAGGCAAACTGATATTTTGTAGAGAAATAATTTTCTACAATCTTTCTTTCTGTATTTTTCGCACTATTGTAATAAGTAATTTCTCCTATACGTCCTTGAAAATATGTTCCTCCCAAGTCTGTTGCATTAATGTTGTTATTAGCAACAGCAGCGTTAGTAACATCAAATATTTTAGAACCTCCATTTATAGCACCAATACCAACATCATCGCCATGAGATGCAAAAGTAGCTACTGGAAGTGAGTTTCTTACTATATTATCATTTATCGTCATCTGAGTTCCATTTAAGAAAGCTCTAAACGTGCCTCTTCCAGCTGTAACAGTATAAAAATTATCATAGAGAAGTGTTACCAAATAGTCTGTATTCGGAACAATAGTAGCTCTAAAACAACGATAGTATTCATTATTAGAGAATAAAGTACTTCCTCCACCTACATTTCCCCAAGTAGCATCTCCATAATTCCAAATAGCTACATACAACTGATCTTGTAATAAATAAATTGCCATTCCATTCGTTCCTCCTCCTTCTTCGTATAAAAACTGGACATTGTGCGTAATATTAGAGGTACGAAATGTCATAGTCATCATTTTCTCATTGAGAGCTGAAGTGTTGATTGAATTATCGTCTGCAATTCCCATCCACTCTGTGTTTGTTCTATCAAATAATACTGAAGCAGAGCCATAAACTCCTGTGTTATTATAATTAGGTTGATCTGCCACTGTACCTTGTGTAGCATCATTGAGCCCTCCTACAAGGATAGCCTCATCTTCCCAAAGAATGACATTGTCTCCGTTATTGCTAGTTGTACCGACAGTATAGGCCTGTGTTGGCAAAAGCCAAAAAGGCATTTCATTTCCTCCAAAACCTCCAGGGTAAAATTGTCCATAGCTTATGGAACTCACTCCAAAAATGCAACAGACTAAAATAATAAATAATGTAATTTTCTTCATGATAAATATTGATAGTATTTTTTTTGGCATGATATATTTTTGATTAAAATTAGTTTGAAACTATCATAATATAAAACAACTTACTATTTTACTGATATTTAGGAAATTATAAAAATTGAACTTTATTAAGTTATACTTATCATGTAAAATATACAATTAATACTTAGTAAAATAGCGCATGTAGGGCAAAAAACATTCCAATGAGGCAAATATAACTAAATTTGCTACAATAAGTTTTTGTCTTGAGCTATAAAAAAATTCATTTTTACTTGGTTATTGAAATACTTTCATAAGATTTCAAACTTTTTGTACCTTTGCGCTTTCAATTTTTAGAAATTAAACAGCATCAAAATATAAAAAATAAATTATGGGATTACGTTGTGGAATCGTTGGTTTGCCCAATGTTGGAAAATCTACTCTTTTCAATGCTTTATCTAGTGCAAAGGCAGAATCTGCTAATTATCCATTCTGTACGATTGAACCCAATGTCGGTATCGTAACTGTTCCAGATGAGCGCATTGGCGTACTTGAAGATTTGATTACTCCACAGCGAACTGTTCCAGCGATTGTAGAATTTGTAGATATTGCAGGTTTGGTTCGTGGTGCAAGTAAAGGCGAAGGCTTGGGAAATCAGTTTTTGGCAAACATCAGAGAAGTAGATGCTATTGCTCACGTAGTGCGCTGCTTTGAAGACGATAATGTAATCCACGTAGATGGAAAAGTAAATCCTGTTTCAGATAAAGAAACCATAGATATTGAGCTTCAACTCAAAGATTTAGAAACTGTTGAAAAACGTCTTGCTCGTGTAGGCAAAGCAGCACGTACTGGCGACAAAACAGCAAAAAAAGAAGCTGATATTCTTGAAAAAGTAAAAAACCACTTAGAGCAAGGAAAAAATGTTCGTTCTTTGGTATTGGAAGACGAAGAACAAAAACTGGTAGATGAAGCGTTTTTACTTACACAAAAACCCGTGATTTATGTTGCTAACGTAGATGAGGCTTCTATCCACACAGGTAATGCACTTGTAGAACAGCTTAAAGAATCTGTAAAAGATGAAAATGCAGAGGTGGTAGTGGTTTGTGCTTCTATCGAATCACAGATTGCAGAACTAGAAGATGAGGAAGAAAAACAAATGTTTTTGGAGGAATACGAACTTAAAGAATCTGGACTCAATAAACTCATTCGTAGTGCCTATTCTATTTTGAATCTGATTACTTATTTTACGGCAGGCGTAAAAGAAGTCAGAGCTTGGACAATTCAGAGAGGCTGGAAAGCTCCTAAGGCTGCCAGTGTTATCCATACTGATTTTGAGCGTGGCTTTATTCGTGCAGAAGTTATCAAACTTGGTGATTATCAGCAATACAAAACCGAAGTAGCCCTCAAAGAAGCTGGAAAATTAGCTGTTGAAGGTAAAGAATATGTCGTAGAAGATGGTGATATAATGCACTTTAGATTTAATGTGTAGTATAAAACAGTTTGGTGTCCTTTTTCTCATAGGACACCATTTTAAATTTTTATCTGCAAGCCATCATAAGCAATTTCAACATTTGCAGGAAGCTCTTCAGAAACTTCTTTGTGCAGCCCCATTTTATGACTGATATGAGTCAAATAGGCTTTTTGTGGTTGTAATTTTTCTATTACATCAAGTGCTTCTTGTAATGTAAAGTGAGAAATATGTTGCTCTTTTTGTAATGCCCCCAAGACTAATATTTTTGTTCCTTTTACTTTCTCTAGTTCTTGGTCAGAAATAAAATTAACGTCTGTGATATAGGTAAAATCGCCTATTCTAAAACCAAAAACAGGAAGTTTGTAGTGCAAAACATCAATTGGAGTAATAGTTACTCCTTCTATTTCAAAAGTTTCATTTTCAATACTATGTGTTTCTACACTTGGTACACCTGGATATTTGTATTCTGCAAAAATATAGGCAAACTCTCGCTTTAGTTGTTCCAAAACAGGTTGTCTTGCATAAATAGGCATATCTTTTTGCTGTACAAAATTAAAAGAACGCACTTCGTCCATTCCTGCTGTGTGGTCTTTGTGTTGATGAGTATAAAGAACAGCATCTAGTTTTGTAATGCGTTCACGAAGACATTGCTGGCGAAAATCTGCTCCTGTATCTATAATAAAACTCTTCTCTTCGCCCTCCTTATTTTCCACCTCAATATGAATAGAAACACGCAAACGCTTATCTCTATAATCTAAAGAATTACATACTTCACAATTACATGCAATAACAGGAACGCCTTGTGATGTTCCTGTTCCTAAAAATGTTATTTTCATTTATTTTATTTTGAATTTGAACACTCTCTGTTTTTTTTCATTTTAAACTGGCTATGAATCTTTCTGTTTGGATTCTTTCTTCTTACTCCAAGAAATACGACTTGAAAGTTTCATAGAAGGTTTTTCAACTAGAAGATATAACACATAAGCAACACCAGTACTCAAACCTACAGCTATCGGAAAAAGTAGAATTTCCTCTAAATAATTTGGAATATAATGACTCGTAAAATTAAGAAATGGATCTCCAACAATAGTGTGTGTTAGGTATAAAGAATAAGAAATCAGAGAGAAAAAATGAAGTATCTTATTCTCATAATTTGTAAAGGAAATGATTAGTAGAAAACTAATAAATGTTGCAATCGTAATTTCATATCCTCTGCAATAATAAGAAGCTATAAGCGACAAAATAAGCAAACAATAAAACTCTATATCTTTAATATGCTTTACATGGCGCAAAAATAAAATTATTCCCACCATAAAAACAGGCAACCAAGAAGGAAGAAAATTTGTATTGAATCGTAAAAATGTAGATATAGCTGTTATAAAAATTATGGCATAGCCCACGCATCTATACAATATTTTCTTGTGAGCAACAAGAGGAAAAAATAAGCCTATGTACAAATAATATTGAAACTCAATCGCCAGTGACCAAAAAACACCAATAATCCATCCTTTATTTTGAAGAATTTCTGGGTAATAACCAAAATAACGGAAAATATCTTTCAAAGGAATCATATACCCAAAATGTAGCATAATTTGTTGGAAATTAGGCGTAATATCTACTCCATTTCCATTCGGATTAAGCACTCTGACATAAGAAAAAGCGATTCCTAAGAAAATAGCTACTATATAGGGTGGTTCAAGGCGAGCCAATCTTTTTATAATAAATTTTCCATAATTATGCAGCTTAAAACCCTTATTGTACATCGAATAAGGAATTACGAAGCCAGAAATTACAAAGAAAAGTGTTACGCCATGGTTTCCATATTCAAAAATACGCATAGGGCTGTACTCATGAATATGTATTTTGGTAGTAAAAAGATGGTGATGGAAACACACACTCAAAGCAGCAATAGCTCTGAGTGTGTTCAAAATAGGAATATGTTTGCTTTCTTTCACTTTAATTATTTATCAAAATTGATTTATAGAGTAAAAAATCTTGTTTTACTCTTTCTCTTTTCCTATGGTTCTATCAAAGAGTTGATAAATACGCTTGTACTCATCTGCCCAGCTGGTTGGATAGACAAAGCCATGTCCTTCAATCGGATAAACAGCGAGTTCCCAGTTTTCTTTTCTAAGTTCTATAAGTCTTTGCGATAAACGAACAACATCTTGGAACTGAACATTTGTATCTAACATTCCATGGCAAATAAGTAAATCTCCCTCTAAGCCTTCGGCAAAATAAATGGGAGACGAACGCACATACGCCAAACTATCCTCAACAGGTGTATTCAGAATGTTAGCTGTATATGGATGATTGTAATGCGCCCAATCTGTAACTGAACGAAGTGCAGCTCCAGAACGAAATACTTTTGGCTCTTTAAACATTGCCATCATCGTCATAAAACCTCCGTACGAACCTCCATAAATCCCGATTCTATCTTTATCGATGCCGTGATTTTTGACAAGATAATCTGCTCCTGCTACATAATCTACAAGTTCTTTATTTCCCATGTGGCGATAAATTGCTGTTCTCCAATCTCTACCATAGCCTTTACTTCCCCTATAATCTATATCAATGACTGTATAACCTTGCTCTCTCAAAAGATTATGAAACATATATTCTCTAAAATACGCACTCCAACCATAATGAACATTCTGCAAATAACCAGCACCATGAACAAACATCACAGCAGCTTTATTTTTTACGTTGGCATCGGGTTCATAGAGTCTTGCAGGAACTTCTGCACCATCTGGTGTTTTGAAGGTAATGATTTTTGGCTCGTACCAAACGTATGGCTTTCTTCCTTCAGTCATAGAATCAGGTAAGTCTACTAGCTTTGCCTGTATTTTTTTTCCACTACTATCTACTACCATAGTTACATCTTTAGGATACCAAGAATAATTCTTGAATTTATCAGTAATTGAATTAGTAATTTCTCGTTGTGGAGCATTTGATTTATTTGCAAAAACTACCAACTCCCACGGCTTATTAGAATACGAATAACGAGCTATCCAATATTTCTCATCTGGCGACAATACAAAATCTTCATACACTCCTTTTTGAGAAGTTATTTTTTCTAAATCGTTTTTCTTGCCAAGTTTATATAAATGATATTCGTGATGATTTTCTTTGTTGGCTCTGACATAAAACGTGCTTTGGTCTTTTGAAAGCCAAACATCAGTTACTTCAAAGTTTCCATTTGTAAGCTGTTTTTTCTCTTTTGTTTTGAAATTATAGGTATAAAGATGAGAAAAACCAGTTTTTTCAGACTGAAAATAAACAGTTTCATTGTCTTTCCATCCTAGCGTTCCTGTTTCTGAATGCCAACCACTAATTCCTTCGCCTCCTATCCAAGCATCATCTTGCTGATAATCTACCAGTTTGAGTTTTTCGTTCTCACTTGTCCAATCCATTCCTACAATCCAACGGCTTTTAGAATCATCTGCACGGACTACCATCACACCTTTTTCTCCGTTGGGAGACCATTTTGTTTCATGAATCCAAACATTTCTTGGTGAACTTCTTTTCAAATCTTTTCCATACTCTGCATAAAAAGCAGGATTTTCCATCATTTTTGGCAAACTAGACAAATCTACTTTATCATTCGCTTTTGCATATCTGTCATATACGTGCAATGTAAAATTTGCTGTTGTAGTTCCTACTTTTGCACGAGCAGGTAAGTTTTCTGTATAGCCTAGTTCATTGATATAGTTCGGAACTTCGGTAGCTTTTGAAGAATATTCTCCCAAAACATAAACTACATAACGTCCGTCGTTGCTAATCTGAACAGATGAAACATATTTTCCATTCAAGGGAATTGCTGTCAAACGATACGGTTTGGGTTGTGCATTTTTGACCGAATCTTCAGCTTTATTTATTCTAACAATTTCTAAGAGGTCGGTTTGTTGTCTATTCAGCCATTTTTCAGCATCATTTAAGTAGCTTTCTCCTTTTTTATTTGAATCTACAAAAGAAGTAATTTGCTGTGTTTGTCCTATCTGCTCACCCTGTAACCAAAAATAAAACAAATCATTTCCTTTCTGATAAACAATAGCACTATCATTTCGTGTAAAACTAGGATTTTGTTCGTTTTCTAATGTATTGGTAAGACGTTTTGAACTTCCATTCTGAATATCTTGCAAATACAAATCTCCATCTACAGAAACCACTTTATCCGTTTTGGTACTGTTATAATTTTCAAAACTTGCATTATCTCCAAAAACGTAATTTTTAGGGTTCAGATTAAAATCATTTTCAGCAATTTTGAGAGGCGTTCCAATAGGGTTTCCGTTCGAAATGCTTTGTTTGTACCACGTTGGAAGAGGCTCTAAATATGACTTTTTAGAAAAATAAATCTCTTTTCCATTGTATGACCAACGCCCATTTTCTGGCAAGACACCTACAAATTTATCGCCTTGCATAATTTCATCAATTCTATCTAAAGCCTGTTCTTGACTTTCATATTTTTGAGCAAAGGAAAATGTCGTAGTAAAAAATAAAGAGGATAAAAATAAATATTTTAATTTCATTAGATGCTGTGTAGTTTGTTCTTGATTCTGTTTGAAATGGGAAATTAGTGAAAATTCTGTTTAATTCATTATTTTAAAAAAAACCAAGTTGTAGAGTAATGTAACATTATTTTTATCAAATCATACAAAGGGCTTATTACATTTCATTGCAATACAGCTGCACAATCTTTTAATAAATTTATTATTTTAGAACAAAGCAGAATTACATTTCGTTGCGATGCAACTCTCAATCACATCAACCATTAAATGCTACAAACAGGACGTTGCGATGCAACTGAATAACCTTTTATTTTAGAACAAAGCAGAGTTGCAGAGCAACAAGATATTTGTAGAAAATTAAACATATTTTTATCAGAAAGTTGCAGAGCAACGTTATATTTTCAATAAAGTTTATCAATTACAAATTATGGCAAACGTTTATTCTCAACTCTACATTCAAATTGTATTCGCTGTGAAAGGTAGAAAGAGTTTGATTAAAGAGAGCTTTAGAGTTGAGCTACAGAAATATATTACAGGAGTTGTACAAGCAAAAGGACATAAACTACTTGCTATTTATTGTATGCCAGACCATACACATTTACTCATTGGACTAAAACCTAATCTACCTATTTCTGAATTAGTACAAGACGTGAAAACCAGTTCAAATAAATTGATAAAAGATAAAAAATTCTTACAAACAAAATTTGAATGGCAAAAAGGATATGGTGCATTTTCCTACTCAAAATCTGCATTAGACAATGTTGTGAAATATATTTTAAATCAACCAGAACACCACAAGAAAAGAAATTTTAAGGAAGAGTATTTGCTATTACTCAAAAAATTTGAAATTGAATATGATGAAAAATACTTATTTGAATGGATAGATGAGATTTGACTTTTTTTTGTCTCCATTTCTATGATAAACATATTTGCAAAAAAATAAAAAGCCAAAGGCAAGCCTTTGACCTATGATTAATTACACCTTTGCAAATCTATATTGATTAATACTGCCCAGAACCTAGCATTACCAACGTACAAGCTACTTCTACTTCAATTCCTTTTTCTCTTGCTTTTTGCATTAGCTCTGGATTTTCTGTTCCTGGATTGAAAATAATTCGCTTTGGATTGGTTTCTAAAATATAATTGTACCATTCTGGTTGATTTCGAACTCCCACATAAAGCGTTATTGTATCAATATCGTTGTGAATAGTTAGTTCTTGATTGTCTGTTTGATGCTCAATTTCTTTTCCAAAAACTTCTCCCTTTTTTATACCAACAGGAACAATATCGTGATTTTTATTTGTCAATCGTTCGGCTGCCAAGTAAGCATAACGAGATGGATTTGGTGTTGCTCCTAAGATGAGCGTTTTTTTATTTTGCATGGCTGTTTTGATTTTTAGATGAAAAAATTGCAAAAAACCGTAAACGAGTAGTAAAGCCGTCGTTTACGGTTTTTAACTATAAGAACTACAATTTTTCCATCAGTTTTGTTTTCAAGCGTTGGAATTCTTCTTCTGTCAGAATGCCTTTATCCTTCAAACTAGCAAGTTGGCGAAGCTCTGCCAACACTCCAGCCGATTCTTTAGCAGACTGATAAGATGGAGAAGATTTATCCACAGCACTGTTTGGTGGAACACCTTCTGCTTTTGGAGCTTTTTGTGAAGTGTTATTTCTTGTTGGATTTGCTTGGTGAGGTGCTTCTTCTTCTTGATTGAAGTTAGAAGTTGTCTTAGTTTGCTTTGATTCTTGTTTTTGGTATTTTTCATCCACTACTTCCTCAAAATCCATCACTTCCTCAAATTCAAAATCTTTTTCATTTTCCTGTTTTACTTCTTCTCCAGAAAATTCAGCGTAAGCAGCCTTAGCACGTTTTTCTACTTCGTCTTTCATCTGCTTGGCAAAATCTCGTCCTTTGATAAGTTGCTCATCATAAAATCCTTTTACTGCATCTGCATCAAAATCTTCTAAATCACCTCCTTCTCTAAAGTGTTTGGCAAATGTTTTTCCTGCTGCATACGTCGATGCGCCAGACAAAACAGCCATTCCAACACCTCCAGCTACACTTCCCCACCCTGGAATGAGTTTGAGTGCTTGCGCTCCTAACTTGGATAAAACACCACCAGAGAGAGTTCCAAGCCACGATTCTATATTGGCATTGTTGGCAGTAACTCCATTTATTTCTGCTAGTCTTCTGACCATATCTGCCTGAATGACCGTAACGGCAATCATATCAGCCAATGGAATAGGAATAAGAGATGCTCCCATTGCCCATATTACAGAGTTTTCAATAACTTTATCAGCACGCTCGTTGTCGTCGTCTAAGCGCATTTTGTCTTTTAATTTGTAGAGAAGATAATCCCACATAGGTAATTTTTAGTTTATTTTTAATGATAATATTTGTATAGCTCCTTCAACAGCAACAATTGTAACTGGAAGAGTAATATTTTTTGTTTCAGCTTGATTCCAAACTTCTAATAACCATTCACCAACAATATTAGAAAGTACAGCATTTACATCGAACTCAGCCTCAAAACCCATCATAGGAACATCTGGTTGAAACCCATTTCTTGTGTATTTTACTTGAAAAATATTTGCCGAACTTCTAATAGGTTTATTAAGAACATACAACTCTTTTCCTCTTAAAGATACATATATACTAAATCCTCCATCTCCCTCTTGACTAAGAAAAATGGTTAGTTCAACTTCCTTGGTTTCTTTAGGTAAAATACTTAAAACTACATTGAGTTTTTTGGCTACCTCTGTAAAATGCAAGTCTAAGATTTTTCTTAGTTTGATTGTATATTCTTCCTCCTTCACTTTGTTGTTAGCTACTTGGTTATACACAGTACGTAAAGTAATTCAAGATAGTTGGCTTTATAGGTTTTATTAACGCTAAGATAAAAAAAGGGTTATGAAATTTTAGAGAACAGCACATTATCTTTTCTACTTAGACTATTTACTTTTCATATAAATTGCTTCAAATTAAATTATTTTTGTCTTTAAAGTAAAAATTATTTTATAAATAGCTCTACCCAAATGAACTACCATACCCACATATTAAACTCTGAAAATCACTCTCACATCTTAGGCAGACAAGATGCTGTTACAGGCGATACAATCAAAGCAAATGATGAAGTTGTTTTTTGTAGTGCTTGCCAGTCTGTTTTTTTGAAGGATAGTTGGGAGTATATGAATGAAGAATATTGTGGACAGAGAGAAACACTTGGTTTTGTTCCTGCTCAAGAAAAGGAAATTAAGGCTGGAAAGAAGGATAAATTACTTTTAGAGGTTTCTGCTGATATGAAAACATATCGTCTATCAATTATTGTTATATATTTTACTTTGATTATATGCATTCCTTCAATCTTTGGATTCTTGTATATTTTCATAGAACCTCAAAGCTCATTTACAGATAAAGTATTTTTTTCAATTTCTGCACTAATTCTTAGTTTTTTACTTATAATAGCATCTAGAAATGCCGTCAAAAATGCAAAGAAAAATTATTATATAGGAACTACTCCACTTCAAGTTTATCAAGACAAAATAATCTCATTTAATAAAGTATATCAATGGAAGAACGTTGAAACAATAATTCATACATCATATAGTATCTTTAGCAAGATTCCTGATAAACTTGAAATCAAGTTAGTAGATGAAACTATTAAGATTAATTTATCTTCAAAATATCCTTACAACACTGAATTTTTGATTAAAATAATGAAGTTGGCTATAACTAAAAAGATTACTTTCTATGCTTCTACTAGTAAAGAACTTCAATTTTTATTAGAGGAAAAACAAAAACATAACAGAAAAAATATAGTGCTAATTAATAACACCTTGTCTTTAAATTAATTCAAAATCAAAGAACACAAACTGAAAATACAATTTCAATCTGTGTTCTTCGCTTTTATAATTTCTCACGCTAAAGAGTGAGCTACATTTTATTCTTCTCCTCCATTGACTGTTTTCCAATAGTCAAACTGTGTTTCTTCACAATCCCAAATATGTTGCTTTTTGAATTTGATGCCCATTGTTGGTGCGCCTCCTTCTTTAGCTGAAATCATCTTTTGAATAATTCTTTCACGTTCTGCTGCTAGTTCACGGCGTAATTTTTCGTCATTTTCTCTGTCAAAATACAAAATACCATCTACAAATGTTTTTTCTGCTTTTGCATACACAGAAAGTGGATTATCCGACCACAAAACAACATCAGCATCTTTTCCAACTTTTATACTTCCTGTTCTCTCAGCAATGCCTAACATTTTAGCAGGATTGAGCGTAACGAATTTCCACGCTTCTTCTGGAGAAACGCCACCATATTTTACTGTTTTGGCAGCTTCTTGGTTGAGTCTTCTTCCCATTTCAGCATCGTCAGAGTTGATAGAAGTAAGTACGCCAGCTTGATTCATAAGTGCAGCATTGTACGGAATAGCATCTTTTACTTCATACTTGTACGCCCACCAATCAGAGAAAGTAGAACCAGCTACCCCATGTTTTGCCATCTCTGGAGCAACTTTATAGCCTTCCAAAATATGAGTAAATACATTGACTTTAAAACCAAATTTTTCAGCGACACGCATAGTTGCCAAAATTTCAGAAGCAATATAGGAATGACAAGAAATCAGACGTTTTCCATTGATGATTTCTAAAAGTGCTTCCATTTGTAAATCAGTTCTAGTTGCCATTGGATTTGCTTTTTTAGCTGCTTCATATTCTTTTGCTCTTGTGAAAGCATCCATCATAAACTGCTCTACTCCCATTCTTGACTGTGGAAAACGGCTGTATTCCGACCAGTTTGAATGCTTTACGTTCTCTCCTAGTGCAAATTTGATACGCTCAGGTGCGCCTTTAATTTTCATTTCTTCGGCTGTTTTTCCCCAACGAAGTTTTACTACTGCTGACTGTCCTCCAATCGGGTTTGCCGAACCGTGAAGCTGTTGAATAGCGACTACACCACCTGCCAAATGACGGTAAATATTTACGTCTTCTGGATTAATAACATCTCCAATTCGAACTTCTGAACTATTTGCATATACGCCTTCGTTTACTCCTCCAGAAATAGCAATATGAGAATGCTCATCAATAATTCCACTTGTAAGATGTTTTCCTGTTCCGTCGATAGTAGTTGCTCCATTTGGTGCAGAAAGATTTTTACCTATTTTACTAATTTTTCCATTTACTAACAGAACATCCGTATTTTCTAAAATTCCATCAGCTTCGTTTGTCCAAACCGTTGCATTTTTTATCAAAACGGTTTCAGATTTTGGCTGTTCTTGGAAAGCATAAGGCGCAAAAGGAAACATAGGTTTAAAGTCTTGCAAGGTAGAATCTACTTTTGGCGCATCTCCAATATTCTGATTGATTTTCATATTCGAATCTGAATTTTTGGCGTTCCAAGTAACCCACTTTCCTCCTGACGTACGTGTTGAACCCGACCAATATTTTCCTTCTGAATCGTACCAACCTGTAAGGCGAGTGGCTTCTGTTTGGTTTTGAGGAGAGAATTGTAACGCAAAAATTCCCTTTTCGTAAGAACCTTTTGCTTTGAGCGTATCTTTTCCATCAATAACTTTATAATTTAGGTTATCTTCTTCTCCAGAAACTTCCAATTTATAAAGTTTTGGTTTGCCATCTTCTTCTAATGTCAAATCATAAATACCTGCATAGCTAGAATTTGGATATGCTGTAACTTCATTTTTCTGACCTTTTATCCAGTTTTGATACACTTTAGTTTTTGACAAAAATAAATCTCCAGAAGTAATAATAAAGTTAGCAATCGCACCTTTTTTAAGCGTTCCCAAATTGTTTTCTTCTCCCAAAAGTTTTGCTGGCGTGTAGGTAAGAGCTTTTAGAGCTTTTTCTTTTGAAAGACCAGCACCAACAGCTTTTCTAAGGTGTTCCAAAAATTTAGATTTGTCTTTCAGTCCGTCAGTAGTAAATGCAAAATCTACATCTGCTTTCTCCAAAATTCCTGCGTTGGCAGGGGCATACTCCCAATGTTTGAGAGCTGTAAAAGAAATAAATTGAGCATCTAGTGGGTCATTTACATCAAAAGCTTTTGGAAATTCAAGAGGAAGAATAAAAGCAGCACCCGTATTTTTTATCAAATCAACGGCTTGATACTCGTCTCCACTTCCTTTTAAAATATATTGCTTTCCAAACTCATCTCCTAATCTATCAGCACGCACAGCATTGAGTTTATCATCTACTTCAAAGATTTGAGGCAGATTTTGAATGTTATTCCACGATGCCAACGTCAAGTTTTTATCCTTTGCATTTCCACTAGCATACCACTTTCCATCCAAATACGTTTGGCGCAAAAGAGCCATTGAACCCATCAGAGAAGTCGGATAAGATTGTGAAGAAGAACCTTTATTAAATGAAAGCCCTACGGCTGCATCAGTTTTGTAAAGCTGTTCGTTTGCAGCTCCTTCTCCTAAGAAAACAAGAGCAGAAGTTCCTCTGACAATACCATCTTGTTGTTGTGAAAGAAGTGTTCCAAAGCCCAATTTTCTAAGTCCTTCAGCTTCTTTTTGTGTAACTTTATTTGTTGGGTCAAACATTTCACTTGCCTTGTGGTGCGCTTTCACAGCTTCATTGTTTCCAAAAGCATAAGAAGTTTGTGGAGTAAGTTGAAGTTGCCACCATGCGCCTCCTTTAGATTTTTCTATGGCTGGCATTCCATAGTCTGAATATAAATCAATGAACGACGGATATATCACTTTGCCTTTCAAATCTTCTACGATAGCACCTTTAGGAACAGTAATATTTTTTCCTACTTCCAAAATTTTTCCATCTTTAATGACTAAAGTAGCTTCAGAAATTTTGGTTTTGTAGTCTGTATAGATGGTAGCATTTGTAAACGCATAGACTGTATTGCGCTTATCTGTAATTCCGTTGGTATAAAATGTCTGTTGGGCAAACACTTTTTGACACGAAAAAATAGATAGAAAAAATGCAACAAAGACTATAAAAAGCTGATTTTTAGAGTTTTGCATATTAAATAATTACGACCTGCCAAAGCAGCGAAGCTAATTAGTAAATTAAAAATTACGAATTGAAATACGAAGTCAATTAGAAAGCCAACGGAATTAAATAATTATTTAGCAAAGCTAATTGAAAGATGGGAAAGTTAATTAGCTGTTTTCAAACAAGCCAAACCTTTTACTTCATTACTTCTTTGTAGGCAAGTTATGGAAAGCTATGGTTTTTTATATCTTAAAAAATGATAAAACCAAAATAATCTAATCTCTACTCTGCTGAATCTGCTATTTTTTTATTCGTTTTATCAAAAAGAAGTTTACGAAGCTCTGGATTTTTACCAAACTTCCAAATCAGTCCATCGATATAATAATGATAAATAACAATCATTGTGAAGGGAACAAAAAGCAGTTTTGCCCAGCCATTTGTCATTAGTCCGACAATTTCTATTGTACCGACTACCAAACCATAAATCATAGCGACACCAAACCACTTCAAGACTACATTTTTAATATGGGAAAAACGCTTTCGTTGATAGTGCATTACAAAACCTTGGTATTGAATATTATGATAAACAGTTTCTAAAGATTCTGCTACCAAAAAAGGAAGAGCTGTAAGGAAAAACACAAAATAATGCGTAGAGAGTGCAGCTACTAAAAATAATATTTTGGGAACATTGATAGGTTGCCTTTTATACAAACGCCATCCTTGGCGCAAGACAAACAACACCAAAAAGAAGATAAAAACGCTCCAAACAACCTCTGTAATCTGTGGAGGTAAGTAAGGAAAATTAGCTGTAAGCTCTCTATAAATCACAACAGGACTTTTTATATCAGAATAATCTCTAAAAAAACAAACAAACATTCCAGAATAGAAAAGCCCTAAGTCTAAGTATTCATCAATTTTTTCAAAATCTTGGTTTACTCCTTTATATGCCTTTAAAAAACCAGAGTGCTGACGGATAATATGCCAACTTCCAAAAAAAGCAGCAAAAACAATAAGTTCTTTCTCAAAACCCATAAGTGTTATGGCAAGTCCAACGACAATAAAGGCAGCCAACCCCCATGTATGCATGTGTTTTCGTTCTTCAAACTCCTCTTTATCGGCGTGTGTTCTTGAAAAGGTTTGAAAAATATGAGGATGGTCAAAAATAGCTGTAAAGACAAAATAAGTTAGAATAATTGAATCTCCGTGAGGAGCTAAATCTAGTGTTTCAGCCCATAAAAAAATAGCTAAAAAGCCTAGTGTAAAAACACAACTACCTATAAAAAAGAATCCATCGTAGCGAGAACTTACAATCCAATTCATTGAAAAACGACTAGACAAAGTTGATTTTTGTTCTTTCTTTTTGTTCTTATTTTTTATAGATGCTTCCATAGCTATACGCTTTCAGTTTCTTTTTTGTCTTTTATATTTAGGGCAAGTTCTTGTACGTAGCGACGAAACTGGTCGCCTCGGTCTTCGTAGTTTTTAAACAAATCAAAACTAGCACAAGCAGGAGAAAGTAATACTATGTCTTCACTTTCAGCCAAACTAAAGGCTATTTCGATAGCTTTTTTGATAGAATCAGTTTCTCTGATTTCGCTTACCTTTCCTTTAAAGAAAGTAATCAGTTTTTCATTATCTTTTCCCAAACAAACTATTGCACGCACGTTTTTCTTGACCGTTTCTTCAATCAGTTCGTACTCATTTCCTTTATCTACTCCTCCAGCAATCCAAATGAGAGGTTTATCAAAACTCGCTAGTGCATAAGAAACAGCATCTACATTGGTAGCCTTCGAATCATTAATAAAAGTAACTCCTTTGATGGTCTTGATTTTTTCAAGTCTGTGAGGAGCATTGACAAATGATTTTAATCCTTTTACAATTTGCTCATCTGAAAGTCCTACAATTTGTGCAGCCATTCCAGCAGCCACAATATTTAGGAAATTATGTTTTCCCTTCAATGGCAAATCAGCTATTGGAATGTCAAGCATTTGTGCAGGAGTTGCCGAAATTCGAATTTTGTTTTGCAGAGACAAATACTCACTCTGTTTTGAAATATTAATAGGTAACATTCTGCCTGCCAAACGATGGAAACGAAGGTATTTTAGTGTTTCTATATCTTCTTCATTGTAAATAAAAAAGTCTTTATTACTCTGATTTTCGTTTATCTTAAATTTGGACTGTACATAGTTTTCTATTTGATAATTATATCTATCCAAATGGTCTGGAGTAATATTGAGTAAAATAGCAACATGTGGACGAAACTCGTCAATATCGTCTAACTGAAAGCTGCTTACCTCCACAACATAATAATCATAATTATCTTCTATGGCTTCTCTAGCCAAACTTTTACCTATATTTCCAGCTATACATACATTCAAACCTGCACTTTTGAGCAAGTGATGGGTAAGCAAAGTTGTTGTTGTCTTACCGTTCGTTCCAGTGATAGCAATGATTTGCCCTGAAATAAAACGAGAAGCAAATTCTATCTCTGAAACTACTTCAATGTGTTCCAAACGAATAGCTTCCATAATAGGAGCTGTTTCAGGAATACCGGGGCTTTTGATAATCAAGTCTGCTCCTAAAATAATAGATTCTGTATGCTTTCCTTCTTCATAAAAAATTTTATGGTGTTCTAATTCGTATCTATTTTCATCAGAAAGTTTGTTTTTTTCTGAGAGCAGAACATTATATCCTTTTTCAGCAGCTAGGCGAGCTGCACCTACACCACTTTCTCCACCACCCAAAATGACAATATTTTTCTGTTTCATAGTTGCAATAATTAGAAGGACAACATAAATTTACCATACAAATGTAAACTTCCAAATTGGAATGTCTATAACTTTAATTTAAAATTTACACAAAAAATACTTCTAAAGCAATATTTGACTAAACAAGGAAAGAGAAAGTATTTTTTGATTCATTTTTACGTTGAAAAACCAATGCTTGACTCCTAAACAAGTTTCATAATAAATCAGTTGGTTTAAAAGTTTAATCACTCTAATAAAAACCTATAATTATGATTCGTACAGGGACAAACGTAAAATGGAAATGGGCAGACGGCACTGCTACTGGAAAAGTAGTAGAGACAGCCACTGAAAAAATGGTCAAGACTATCAAAGGACAAAAGGTAGTCAGAGAAGGTGAAGAAGGCAATAAAGCTCTTTATATCGAACAAGAAGACGGAACAAAAGTTCTCAAACTTGAAAGTGAAGTAGAAAGAGCTAACTAAAACTATTTGAAAACAGCAAAGATGAACGAATTTTTTACATTTATGGGAATGGGGATTGAACATGTTATCTCATTTCCAGAAGGTTACGACCACCTACTTTTTATTTTAGCTCTTAGTGCTATCTATACTTTTTCAGACTGGAGAAAAGTATTGATGTTGGTTACAGCTTTTACAGTAGGTCATTCGTTTACGCTTCTTCTGACAGTATATGACTTCTCGCCCATCCCAAGTTCAGTTATCGAATGGCTGATTCCTCTGACAATTCTGATAGTTTGTATTATGAATTTTGTGATAAAAATTGAAAACAAAACAATAATTACAGATTCTGAAATACTAGATTTATCAAATCAGACTAAAGAAGTTACTTCTCCTTTGATGCTCCGTAGATATACTATTGCTCTTTTTTTTGGACTTATACACGGTTTGGGATTTGCTAATTACTTGCGTCAGATGTTACCCAATGATTTGTTTTCTCCATTATTGGGCTTCAATATTGGTTTAGAGATTGCTCAAATTATCATTGTTTTGGTAGGTCTTCTTGTAGGTTTTTTAGTGATAAAATTTTTAAAATTTAGTCAAAACCGTTGGAAGATTGTACTTTCAACTATTGTTTTTGTATTTGCTCTACACCTTTTTGTAATGCAGAGTTTGGCTTTGTTTGAGTAGTTGTATGAACCCTCTTAAATATTTTTTTAGCAGCAATAAAAAAATTATTGAAAATTCTTTTTTTGGACAAGTTACTATTCAAAAGTTGAAACATGGTAGCTTTTCATATAGTTGCATACGCCATTTTATGCCAGTGAAGTATAAAATTTCTATATTTTTAGAGGGAAAAAATAACGATAATTTCAGTTTTGCCAATTCTTTTTTTAGAAAAATTGAATCTTCTTATCCAGAAGTAATTACTGCTATTACTCCACTTCTTGAAGATACTTTGCAGAACTGGAAAGAAAATTTTAA
Organism: Bernardetia sp.; assembly: GCF_020630935.1. NCBI lineage: Bacteria > Pseudomonadati > Bacteroidota > Cytophagia > Cytophagales > Bernardetiaceae > Bernardetia > Bernardetia sp. The sequence goes on along the minus strand of NZ_JAHDIG010000003.1, from coordinate 79,716 downwards.
AATAAAAGATTTTAAACAAGAATTTCAGATTGTAAGTCTATCAATTCCTATTCAGAAAGAAGATTCTATAATTTGGGAAATTACTTTTGAAACTATACACGACCCAAATCATCAATTCACTGTCGGAATGTCTGATATGGAAGCTAAGTGGTTGAATATAGATGGCTAAATCTAATAAATTTAGAAGCTTTCCTAAGAATTAAACTTTATTGATCCTTAAGGAATTTGTTTCTCATCAAAAGTAACAGTAAATATGGATTTAAGTATTAATACATTTTTCTAATCTTGCCCCTGCCAAGTGATTGAAATACTATCCTGTTTCAACTTTATCCAAACAATTTTCTACTACATTCCTTTTTCAGAATAGCTAATACTTTTCATAAAGACTTAAAATATCAATTCAAGCCTTGTCATATACAGACTTCTATACATCTCAAAACTAAACAGATAGCAGGGCTTCAAAATAAAAACACGTTTTTTGATGCTTTTCTATTGGTATTTGAGGATTTTTGAACGTATATTTGTAGCTATTATCAATACTTATTAAAGTAATTTATTCAAACGCAAAAATAGACCTAAAAAAACAGAGTACATGATTAACATAACTGTAATTCTTGCAGGGCTTGCTGTTTTCGGAGTTGTTACACTCCTACTTGTTGGGTTGCTTCTTGTTGCAAAGGCGCAATTAGTCCAGAGTGGAGACGTAAAAATTGTGGTAAATGGCAATGAAGAAGACCCTATTGTTGTTCCTGCTGGTTCAACTCTCCTAAGTACTTTGGGAGACAACAAAATATTTTTACCTTCTGCTTGTGGTGGTGGTGGTACTTGTGCCATGTGTAAATGTGCTGTTGATGAAGGAGGAGGAGATGTTTTACCAACCGAAGTAGGACACCTTAGCCGTACAGAACAAAAGGAAAATGTTCGCTTGGCTTGTCAAGTAAAAGTAAAGAAAGACATGCAAATCCGTATTCCAGAAGAAATTTTTGGAATCAAGAAATGGGAATGTACAGTTAGGTCAAACTATAATGTAGCTTCATTTATCAAAGAATTTGTAGTAGAGTTACCTAAAGGAGAAAGCCTACACTTCGAATCGGGAGGTTATATTCAGATTGATGTACCACCAATTACAGTAGATTTCAAAAATATTGATATTAGTCCTCTTCCAAACGACCCAGCTGGAAAAGATAAATTCAGAGACGAATGGGACAAATTTGGACTATGGGACTTGAAAATGGTAAATGATGAGCTTGAATTTAGAGCTTACTCAATGGCAAATCACCCAGCAGAGGGAAATATTGTCATGCTTAATATTCGTATTGCTACTCCACCTTGGGATAGAGCAAACAACAAATGGATGGACGTAAACCCAGGTAAATGTTCTTCTTATGTATTTAATTGTAAGAAAGGCGATAAAGTCTCTATTTCAGGACCTTATGGTGAGTTCTTTATTAAAGATACAGGTAAAGAAATGATTTATATTGGTGGTGGTGCAGGAATGGCACCTTTGCGTTCACATATCTTCCACCTATTCCATACCTTAAAATCTGACCGTAAAGTATCATTTTGGTATGGAGGACGCTCAAAAAGAGAACTTTTCTATGTAGATGAGTTTAGAGCGATTGAAAAAGAATTTCCAAACTTTACTTTCAATATTGCCCTTTCAGAACCTCTTCCAGAAGATAATTGGGATGGTTATGTAGGATTTGTTCACCAAGTTTTGATTGATAATTATCTTTCTAAACACGAAGACCCCGAAGAAATTGAATTTTATTTCTGTGGACCTCCAATGATGAATGCAGCTGTAATTAAAATGTTAGACGATTATGGCGTTCCTCAAGAACATATCATGTTTGACGACTTTGGTGGATAATTTTATAGTTATCAATTATTAGTGATTAATTATTGACAAAATGCTTGAATTTTTCTTTCTTAAAAGAAATTTCAAGCATTTTTTTTGTCCTTAGCTTAACTAAAATTTTGCAAAGCCAATCCTTCTGACTACATTTGCGACCAAATGAAAAAACTTTTCAACATATCGTTTGTCTTATTAGCTTTTTTCCTCTTAGGAGGGAATCAGTCTTTGTATGCCCATACAAATACGGTAGATGAAACTAAATCTTCAGAAGATTTTTTTGAAAAGTTTTTACACAAATTTGAGCTTAATACTTCAGATACAGACCTCCAAGTAGGTATTACTATTCTTCAGTCAGAATCTTCTCACGATAGAAATACACAAAATAAAGATTTTGATTTTCCTCTCTTTGAGAAAGAAGAAAAAGAGAAAGAAGATAAATTTTCTTCTTTTGAAATAGTGTCAAAACAGCCTATTTCTCTTTTATCTACTCCTGTCGTTTTCTTTTTTGATAGATTTTACCAATATAATAAAAGCTATCTCCGAAGAAATGAAAGTCTTAATTACTTCTTATTCCACAAATGTTATGTTCTGTTCCAAGTGTTCAGATTGTAATGCCGTTTTTTCTTCTCTTTAGGTAGGAGTCAAGCTTCAATTTCCCTACCTCATTTCATATATCAGCTTTCTTAGTGATTTTTCGCACGTATTAAATCCATTATACCATTTTGTGTAATGCTTTGATTTTAAAATACCTGTGCTACACTTAGGCTGTATATATCCACTTTTTTTAGGTATTACAAAAATTATAACAAAGATTATCATGAATAAGATATTACTTGGGCTTATGTGCTTATGTATTTGTGTATGTAGCGTAAGCTGCCAATCCCACAAAGAAAAAAAAGAAGAAAAAACTCACTTTTTAGTTACAAGTCCCATCAAAATGGATACTTCAATTACAAAAGAGTATGTTTGTCAAATTCATTCTATTCGTCATATTGAACTTAGAGCGTTAGAAAAAGGCTATTTGCAAGATACGTATGTAGATGAAGGACAACTTGTAAAGAAAGGGCAAATGATGTTTCAGATTATGCCAATGCTCTACGAAGCAGAAACTAAAAAAGCACAAGCAGAAGTAGATTTTGCAAATATTGAATATCAAAATACCAAAAGGTTAGCTGATAGTTCAATAGTTTCTCCCAACGAACTTGCGCTTGCTAAAGCAAAATTAGACAAAGCCAAAGCAGAACTCTCTCTTACACAAGTGCATTTAGGATTTACAAAAATCACAGCTCCTTTTGATGGTATTATGGATAGACTAAAAGTAAGACAGGGAAGTCTTTTAGATGAAGGCGAACTGCTAACTACCCTTTCAGATAATAGCACCATGTGGGTGTATTTTAATGTTCCTGAAAATGAATATTTGGAATACCAATCTCACAAAAAAGAGGATAGTGTTACAAAAGTAAAATTGGTAATGGCAAATAATAAACTATTCCCACAGACAGGAAGAATTGATGTTATTGAAGCTGATTTTAATAATGAAACTGGAAATATTGCTTTTCGTGCTAGTTTTCCCAATCCAAATCAACTTTTAAGACATGGCGAAACTGGAAATATTCAGATGAATATTCCATTTAGAGAAGCTATCATTGTCCCACAAAAAGCGACGTATGAAATTTTGGATAATAAATATGTTTTTGTGGTGGACAAAGATAATATTGTGCGTTCTAGGCAAATCTCTATTGGAGCAGAAATGGAAGATTTGTATGCGATTAGTGAAGGACTAAAAGAAACTGATAAGATTCTTTTAGAAGGACTGCGTAAGGTAAGAGATGGCGACAAAATTACCTACGAATATAAGAAGCCTAAAGAAGTGATTTCGCATCTGAAAGTATATACAGAATAAAAATTTAGGCAAAGCGAAAAATAGCCGTTGTTGGTGTCTCCACCAACAACCAATATATTCTATCATAAAAGACCTTCTAAAAAAATAAAATATCATGTTTAATAAATTTATTCAGCGACCTGTGCTTGCCATAGTGTTATCGCTTATCATAATCTTTATGGGTATTTTGGCAATGAATACCCTTCCTAAATCACAATTTCCAGATATTTCTCCTCCAATGGTTATTGTGCGTGCTTCTTACCCTGGTGCAAGTGCAAAAGTTTTGACCGAATCTGTACTGATTCCACTAGAGCAAGCCGTAAATGGTGTTCCAGGAATGAAATACATGACTTCTGATGCTACTTCGGCAGGTGAAGCTAATATTCAAATTGTCTTCAATTTGGGAACAGACCCAAACCAAGCTGTTGTAAATATCAACACACGTATTGCACAGGTTTTAAACCGTTTGCCTATTTTAGTTCAACGTGAGGGAGTAATCGTAAACCGAATTATTCCAAACATGCTAATGTATGTAAACTTATACAGTAAAGACACAAAAGCAGATATGAAATTTCTTTTCAACTTTGCTGGTGTTAATATGCTTCCAGAGTTGCAGCGTGTTTCTGGTATTGGACAAGCAAGTATTTTGGGTAGCCGTCAGTATGCGATGCGTGTTTGGCTCAAACCAGACCGTATGCGAGCTTATAATATTTCAGCAGATGACGTTATGGAAGCCTTAGAAGACCAAAGTGTTATCGGTTCTCCTGGGCGAATTGGTAGAGGAGACGGCAAAACGTCGCAATCTTTAGAATATGTTTTGACGTATGAAGGACGTTTTAATGATGTTGAACAGTATAAAAATGTAATCATCAAGGCAAATGGGGAAGGCGAAATTTTACGATTAAAAGATATTGCCAATGTAGAGTTAGGAAGTGAATACTATGACATTTATTCTAATCTGAATGAATATCCTTCGGCTGCGATTGTCTTAAAACAAAGTTATGGAAGTAATGCTAGTGAGGTAGTAGAAGAAGTAAAAGCAAAGCTAGAAGAGCTTAAAAAAACATCCTTTCCTGCTGGAATGGATTACGAGATTAGTTACAACGTATCTGATTTTTTAGATGCTTCGACTGAAAACGTAGTTCATACCCTTAGAGATGCTTTTATTTTGGTGGCATTGGTGGTATTTCTATTTTTAGGAGATTGGCGTTCCACACTCATTCCAATTCTTGCTGTTCCTGTTTCGCTTATTGGAGCATTTATTTTTATGCAAATGTTCGGCTTGACCATAAACATGATTACTCTTTTTGCTCTTGTTTTGGCAATTGGTATAGTTGTCGATGATGCGATTGTGGTGGTAGAGGCTGTTCATGCCAAGATGGAAGAAGAACCAAATATATCGCCTTTCAATGCTGTAAAAAAAGTATTGGGCGAGATTAGTGGAGCTGTAATAGCAATTACCTTGCTTATGACGGCTGTTTTTGTTCCTGTAGCTTTCATGACAGGTCCTGTGGGAATTTTTTATAGACAGTTTTCGATTACCATGACTTCTTCCATTATTATTTCTGGATTGGTTGCTCTTACACTTACACCTGTTTTGAGTGCCATGATTTTGAAAAAACATGCTCACGGACACGACAAAAAACGTAATATTTTTACTCGCTTTATAGATGGATTTAATTTCTTATTCGAAAAATTAACTAACGTATATGTCCGTTTGTTGAATCTTATCGTAACTAGAAAATTATTAACAGGATTTTTGATACTTCTTTTTGCAGTTGGAATTTTCGGAATTACACAAATTATGCCTACTGGTTTTATTCCAAGCGAAGACCAAGGAATGATTTATGCCGTTGTTCAGACACCTCCCGGTTCAACGCTAGAGCGTACTAATGACGTAACTCGCCAACTTCAAAAAATTGCTGAAGAAATAGATGCTATTCAATCGGTTTCTGCACTAGCAGGTTATGAAGTTTTGACGGAAGGACGTGGTTCTAACGCAGGTACATGTATCATCAACCTCAAACCGTGGAATGAAAGACACGAAACAGTACACGAAGTTATTGAAGAACTAGAGGAAAAAGCAAGTGAAATTTCAGGAGCTGTTATTGAATTTTTCGACCCTCCAGCCGTTCCAGGGTATGGGGCAGCAGGTGGATTTTCACTCCAGCTTTTAGATAAAACCAATACTGGAGATTATGTAGAGCTAGAAAAAGTAAACAATGAGTTTATGGAAAGACTAGAAAAACGTCCAGAACTGACAGGTTTGTTTACTTTCTTTAGTGCCAATTATCCTCAATACGAGCTTGTTATTGACAATCAGTTGGCAATGCAAAAAGGTGTGTCGATAGGAAATGCAATGAATACACTTTCTATTATGGTTGGTAGTACGTATGAGCTTGGTTTTATCAAGTTTCAACGTTATTTCAAAGTATTTGTACAGGCTTCTCCCGAATATAGAAAACTTCCAGAAGATGTTTTGAATATGTGGGTAAAGAATGACAAGAGGGAAATGGTACCTTTTTCTGCTTTCATGACTATCAAAAAAACACAGGGAGCAAACGAAATCAACAGATACAATATGTACACTACGGCTTCTATTAGAGGAGGTTCGGCAGAAGGTTTTAGTAGTGGAGAAGCAATTGCAGCTATTCAAGAAGAAGCAAAAACTTTACCTAGAGGTTATGACATTGATTGGGGTGGACTTTCCAAAGATGAGGTTTCTCGTGGAAATGAAGCTATTTTTATTTTTGTTATTGTTTTAGCGTTTGTGTATATGGTTTTATCAGCACAATACGAAAGTTTTATTATTCCTTTGGCTGTTATTTTTTCACTTCCTGCTGGGGTTTTTGGTTCGTTTGCCTTACTCAAGTTTATGGGACTTGCCAATGATATTTATGCACAAGTAGGTCTTGTGATGCTTGTAGGACTTTTAGGTAAAAATGCCGTTCTGATTGTAGAGTTTGCCGTTCAGAAGCAACAACAAGGTGCAACAGTTTTGGAAGCTGCCATTGAAGGAGCAAGAGTTCGTTTCAGACCTATTTTGATGACTTCTTTTGCTTTTATGGCTGGACTTATTCCTCTTGTTCTGTCGCATGGTGCTGGAGCTATTGGAAACCGTACTATTGGAGCATCTTCGCTTGGTGGAATGCTCTTCGGAACTATCTTCGGTGTTATTATCGTACCAGGGCTGTATTACATCTTTGGTTCGATAGCAGAAGGAAAACATCTAATTAAAGATGAAGATGAAACTCCTCTGACAGAAGAAAAACACGCTTTAGAGACTAATTCATAAAGGTTATCACAGTTATTTGCGTAGGTCAGACTTCCAGCCTAACGAAAAATATTAAAAGACCTTATTTCAGTCAAAAATTAAGTTTTTGATTTTACAGACCAGTTTAGAAGACTGGTGTACAAATATAAAAGCACCCAAAAAACATAAAAATCATGTTCAAATTTAAAATATATAATTTCAAACTGTATAATTACCTATCAATACTCTGTATTTGTTCGTTTTTTACGGCTTGTTCCATTCCTAGTTTGGTAAATAGAAATTCTACCCTTGGCAAAACGCCAAATAATTATACTAATCAAACAGATACTACCAATTCAGCCATCGTAAACTGGAAGCAGTATTTCAACGACCAAAATTTGATTGCCCTCATTGATACAGCACTCAAAAATAATCAAGAATTGAATATTACGCTTCAAGAAATACAAATTGCTAGTAACGAAGTCAGAGCTAGAAAAGGAGAATATTTACCTTTTTTAGACATAGCAGCAGGAGCTGGAGTAGAGAAACCGAGCCGTTTTACAAGCCGAGGAGCAAGCGATGCCATTACCGAAATTGAAGAAGGAAGAAAAACGCCAGACCCACTACAAGACTACATGATAGGAGTGTATGCAAGTTGGGAAGTTGATATTTGGAAAAAGCTGAGAAACGCCAAAAAATCGGCTTATCTCAATTATTTATCTTCTATTGAAGGCAAAAACTTCTTGGTTACTCATCTGATAGCCGAAATTGCCAATGAATATTATGAGCTTTTGGCATTGGATAATCAGTTGGCTATCATCAATCAAAACATTGAAATTCAAGATAATGCGCTACGAATTGTGAAGTTGCAAAAACAATCAGGTAAAGTAACTGAGCTTGCCGTCAAGCGTTTTGAAGCACAACTTTTGAATACAAAAGGATTGAAATATGATATTCTTCAAGGCATTACTCTTACTGAAAACCGAATTAATTTTTTATTAGGACGCTATCCTCAACCCATTGAGAGAGATTCGGACAATTTTATGAATGCAGTTCCGAATGTGGTCTTAGCAGGGATTCCTTCACAACTTTTGGCAAACCGTCCAGATATTAGACAGGCAGAGTTAAAGTTACAAGCAGCAAAATTAGATGTCAATGTAGCGAGAGCTAATTTTTACCCTTCCTTGAGACTTACAGCAGGAATAGGATTGAGAGCTTTTAATCCTGCTTTTTTGGTCAAAACGCCTGAATCTATTTTATATTCTTTGGCTGGAGATTTGGCTGCGCCCCTTATCAACCGAAATGCTATCAAAGCCACCTATTTAACAGCTAACGCCAAGCAAATTCAAGCTATTTACGACTATGAAAGAACCATTCTGAATAGTTATTTAGAAGTTACTAATCAGCTTTCGTATATCAATAATTTGGAACAAAAATATAACTTAGAAGTGGAACAAGTAGAAAAACTTAATCAAGCAACAGCTATTTCTAATGACTTATTTCAATCTACAAGAGCTGATTATATGGAAATTCTCTTGACACAGCGTGATGTTTTGGAGGCTAGAGTGGAACTTATCGAAACCAAAAACCAACAAATGCACGCTACTGTGAATGTATATCGTGCTTTAGGAGGAGGATGGAGATAGTCAATATTTAATGAAAGTTTTAGAATTTGAAAAGCTCAAAAACAATAATACAAAGTTTTTGAGCTTTTTATCATAAAGAATTATATTAAATACTAGGTAACATGAACTTGGGATTAACAATACGATTTTTATTTGTTTAAAACAGATTAAACATAGTTTTTGGTCTGCTCAAGGAAACCCTAAGGGTCTTCAAGCCCCTTAGGGTGTGTTTAAGTAGCTTGTCTTCAGATAAGTGTTAGTTGCGTGGTGTACCATCTTCTACCCAACACTCTATTAACTGTATTTCTTCATCTGTAAGAGAAAGTCCTGAAGATTGTGGAGGCATAGAACGAGAAGATGCACGTGCTAAAACCCTTGAAGAATTTCTAGAGACTTCATCAAAACTTGTAAGACTTGGAGCCTGTCCTCCAGAATGACAACCCGAAATAGCGCAATTAGTATTGATAATAGAAGCTACATTATCCACATAGTTTACACCTGTTGTTAGTGTAACTTCTGCTGTTGCCTCACAGTTTTCTGTGTCCTTTAAAGTAACTCTGTATGTTCCTATTGCAAGGTTAGAAAAAGTAGCATTACTTTGAAAAGCCCCACCATCTAAGCTATATTGATAACTTCCACTTCCTCCATTAGCTATAACTGTAATAGAACCATCGTTTGTACCACAACCTGCATCTTCTGAAGTTAAGGAAATAGTTGGCGCATCTGCATTTTCAATGGTTGCTGTTTGGCTAGTTGTACAACCCTCTGCATCTTTTACAGTAACAGTATATTCTCCAGCAGCTAAATTTTCAAAAATTCCACTACTTTGAAAGTCGCCACTTCCCAACTGATAGGTAAGAGTTCCTGTTCCTCCTGCTCCTGTGGCAGTTATTTTTCCTGTATTATCTGTACAACTTGTATTTTCAGCAGTAAGTGAGAGCGTTGGAGGGCTACTACAAGGTGTGTCTATTGGGTCTGGGTCGGGTGTAGGTTCTGGCTCATCGCTGCCTCCACAGGCAAAAAGTACGATAGTAGAAAAAACAGTTAAAAATAAGAGCGACAGAAAAGAATTATTTTTCATAAAAATAGTTTGGTGTGTAGAAATAAGAGTTTATAATCAGTTTTGAAAGGGTATTTCTCTCAATTTAAGGATTATATTTTATTTAGGCTACACTTTGTTAAGTTTATTTAGAAACTCCACCAACTTTCTTGTTGCAATTGCTCTATGACTAATTTTATTTTTTTCTGATAAAGGCATTTGAGCAAAAGTTTTTTCATATCCATTGGGAATAAAAATAGGGTCATAACCAAAACCATCCTTTCCTGTTGGTTCTTCAATGATTTTTCCCTTTATAATTCCTTCAAACTGATGCTTTTCTCCATCCAACACCAATGTAAAAACAGTTTTAAACTGTGCGCTTCGGTCAGTATTTCCTTTTTGAGCTTGTTCTTGAAGATTTTTCAAAACGAGTTTCATATTTTCGTTTGAATCTCTATACGAACCAACGATTTTATCAGCATACATAGCAGAATGAACCCCTGGTTCTCCACCAAGTGCCTCAATTTCTAAACCTGTATCATCAGCAAAGCAGTTTTCATTGTAGTTTTCATAGACATACATTGCCTTTTGCTCAGAATTTCCTTCAATGGTAGGCGTAGTTTCTGGTATTTCTTCCGTACAGCCAATTTCTTTTAGGCTTACCAGTTGGATGTTTGAGGGTAGAGCTGCACTTACCTCTTCTATTTTTTTAGGGTTGTTTGTAGCAAAACAGATTTTCATAGATGTATTATAAATTATGTAATAATCAGTATATAGCCAATATAAAATTAAGAATAAGACCATCGTCAAAGGTAAGCCTTTGCCCTACATTTATAATTAAACATTAAGAACTAAATAATAGTCATTTTCTTGTCTATTTCTAAAGCCATAGCTTCTTGGTCAAGTTCAATTTTCAAGACTTTTATATAATCTACGACCTCATCAAGATATTTATTCATGTCTTTTTGTGTAACATACGTATGCACTACATAAACTTTTTCATCTACCAAACCTACTTGTTTGCTATTCCAAACGCCTTTTGCTTCCTTACTGGTTGCGCCTCCAAAACGTTCTGCCAAAAATTTCAGCGTTTGTTCTACATACTTACTTGTATCAATAGGCTTATCAACAGAAACAGTAGAAGGAATGAAAACACCAATTTGATGTGTACGTTCCAAACGGTCTATTATTGAACCTAACATTTCTTCTATCGGACGAGGAATTCTATAACCAGCATCTTCCGAATCTACCAAAGAAGGCAAATCTGGCAAATAAGGAACATCAAAATCTGAACTACCATTAAATTGTACTTTTTCGTGTTCTGGACTGCAACGGTTTATGATAGTAAAGATAGTCGCTTCATCACTTCTGACATGGTCACGGATTTGTTTATGTAGGCGATTCACAACGTGCATTCCATCTTCCAGAGGTGGCGTAACGATAATTATTTGATTGACAAACTCTAAAAGCATTGCCAAATTCTCATCGATATAAGTCTGATTTTTTAGCGTCATGATGATATTATCATAATCTGACATCATCGAATCTAAAAACAGTGTAAGGCGAGCCGAAAGTGGAAGTTCTGTATTTTCGTCTTGAGAAAGTAGAATATCATATCCCGAATTGTGTTTGTAAATTCTCGTTTTTTTACGAATATTCAAATCTGTAATCAGATTTTGAGGTGTTGGATATTCTGTGTAAACTGTACTTTGTTTGGTTTGTCCGTGCAAAATACGAGCTAGTGTATTGCCGATATTTGTTCCTCCTGCATGTGGGGTAAGACTAAAAACCAAAATCAAGCGAGCTTTTTTAGAAGCTCTTGTTTGTCTTCTATTCGATTCTACCAAATATTTCCCCAACATTTTACAAAGCCCAATACCGATTTGTGGATAATCGTGCATCATCTGAATAAAATCATCTCGCTGAATAACCAAAACATCTACATCACTAAGTGCAGAAACGGTTGCCGAACGAGGCTGATTTTCTAAAATCCCTACTTCTCCAAAGGTATTTCCAGCCATTAGGTAAGCAAAAATTTGTTCTTTGCCACTGGCAATAATTTTTTTTACTGCTACAATACCATTGATAATTAGATATAAACTATCACTCGCCTTTCCTTGCCAAACCACCGTTTCATCTGGAAAAAACTGACGCATTTTGGCTTTCGCTGCAATTTTTTCTAAGGCTTCTTGAGGCAGAGAGGTAAAAAGAGGAGATTGCTTTAGAGATTCTACTTTATTGATACGGTCTATCACGAAACTGTTTTGTTAGGCTTTTAGGAAGAATAGATTTTAGTCAGAATGAAGTCTAAAGTTACTATTTTTCTTAGTAAAATGGTAAAGATTTTTAAGTTTAGTAGTTAAATGCTAAATTTATAATTTGACATTAGAATCATTATACACTTGTCTGTGTACAAGCTACATTTTATATAAAGAAATGACATATACTTTCTCACAAATCGCTTCCTACTTAGAATCTATTGCAGCACTAAATTATCAAGAATCGTATGATAACTCTGGACTTTTGGTAGGCGAACCCAATACCGAAGTTACAGGGATTTTAGTTTCTTTAGATGCTATCGAATCTGTAATTGATGAAGCCAAAGAAAAAGGGTGTAATTTGGTGGTGGCACATCATCCTATTGTTTTTAGAGGACTTAAAAGTTTTACAGGAAAAAACTATGTGGAGCGAACAGTAATGAAGGCACTTCGTGAAGGAATAGGAATTTATGCCATTCATACCAATTTAGATAATGTAGAAGACGGCGTAAATGCCAAAATATCTGAAAAAATCGGACTGATAAACAGGGAAATATTAGCTCCTAAAAATAATATTATAAATAAAGGTATAGACGATAATCAAAAAGTAGGTTCTGGAATGATTGGCGAACTACCCACTTCCATATCTATTCATGCATTTTTAGCTCACTTGAAGACAAAAATGAACCTTCCTCTCATAAAACATACAAGTTTGGATAGCTTTCAAAGTAAGAATATAAAGAAAATTGCTGTCTGTGGTGGGGCAGGGAGTTTTTTATTAAAAAATGCCATTAAAAGAGAAGCAGATGTTTTCATTACGGCAGACTACAAATACCACGAATTTTTTGATGCTGAGAATAAGATTGTGATATGCGACATCGGACACTATGAAAGTGAGGTTTACACAAAAGATTTGTTAGTAGATTTTCTTGTCGAAAAGTTTTCAGATATAAAAATAGAGGCTTGTAAAGTCAATACAAATCCTATAGAATATTATTTTTAAAATGGTAGAGATAATGCATGCATTATCCTCCTTTATCGTTTAAAGAAATTATATTTTGAGTATGAGAATATATACTGTGTATTTTTTATTTGCAACAATTTTATTGTTTATACTGATATTAGCCTCTTGCAATCCTTTTGGAAAAACTGATGTGATGAACTATGAAGATGAGTTGAGTGATTTGATAGGAAAACTAGAAAAGTATCCTCAAGGTTATTATGATGAAGATGAAATTGATGAGGTCTCAACATTTTATCTTCGTAGGTTAAGAATTGATTCAATCATAAAAAATGGAGATAAGTCATATTGCTCATATTGTCATGGCTTTATAGAGGATAGTGACAGCTTGGTTATTTTCATAAACAAATCTGATAATATGTTTGACACAGAGAAAAGGATAATCTATGATTACAAGAAAGAGCCTCGTAATTTTAAAAATCAGATTATTAGTGGAGCAGCGTATGAGTTTACACAAGTAGGAGAAAGGTGGTATTATTCAGAAACTGGGTTTGATTAGTGTATAGGGTAAACGCACGAAAAAAAAGTATAGCCATTTAAATCAAATAGAAGCTCTTTTTTACTTTGATTATTTATATTACTCTGACAAGTAAAGTTTATTTAAAGCTAAGTGAGCTAGTATAAAAAGTTTCGTGCGTTTACCCTAATTAGTGTACAATTTCAGAATACTATTAACAAAAAATTTGTAATTTTGATGGTTATAATAGATTTGAACTTAGTCAAATCACTTTCATAAAAATAGACTACGTACGCTAAAAATATATGTTTTTAGCGTTAAAATATATAGTAAAATGAGTTGTAATTCATGTGCCACTACGGCACAAAATAAAAATATAGATGAAAAAGATACTAATAACGAAGAACCCAAAGGATGTCAGAGCAATGGAAACTGTGGAACATCTGGTTGTAATCGTTTAAATTCTTTTGACTGGCTTTCTCAAATGGAACTTCCTGACACAAAGCCTTTTGAAATCATAGAAGTAAAGTTTAAAGGAGGAAGAAAAGCATTTTGTAGAAATATAAATGGTCTTCATCTCATTACTGGAGATGCTGTAGTTTTGGAGGTGGAGAGAGGTTTTCATGTGGGGCATGTATCTTTGCAAGGCGAACTCGTCCGATTACAGATGAGAAAAAAACGCATCAAGACAAACGATGAAAGTATTTGTAATATTCTCCGAAAGGCAAGTCAAGCTGATGTAGATAAACTTATTGAGGCAAGAAACCGAGAGTTGCCAACCATGTATCGCACAAGAGAAATTATCAATCAATTAAACTTGGCGATGAAGCTCTCTGATGTCGAATATCAAGCTGATTGTTCGAAGGCAACTTTCTATTATTCGGCAGATGCAAGAGTAGATTTTCGTGAACTCATTCGACTTTTGGCAGGAGAGTTTAGAATCCGTATAGAAATGAGACAGATTAGTTTGCGTCAGGAAGCAAGCAGAGTGGGAGGGATAGGCGTTTGTGGGCGTGAGCTTTGTTGCTCTACTTGGCTAACCGATTTTAAACCTGTCAGTACGTCGGCGGCACGTTATCAAAACCTTTCTTTGAATACAGCCAAACTTTCTGGTCAGTGTGGAAAACTAAAATGTTGCCTCAATTATGAATTAGACACATATCTGGATGCTTTAAAAGATATTCCAGAGGTAAAATATTTGCGAACCCAAGAGGGAGAAGCACAGCTACAAAAGACAGATATTTTCAAAAAACTAATGTGGTTTAGTTATAATTCTGAAAATGTATGGTATTCCCTTACGATTGAAGAGGTAGAAAAAGTGTTGAGTTTGAATAAAAAGAATGAGTTTCCTTCTTCACTTAAACCGTCTGAATGGGTTTCTGATGGCGAAATATCAGATACAACACAGCAAGACAACCATATTATTGATGCTGAAGAGTTTGAGAGAAATGTTAGACGAAAAGCTGAAAAAGAAGATAGGGTTGAAATTGAAACAAAACGCCAAAGACGCACACGCAGACCACGTAGAAATATCACAAAGGCAGAAGAAGTTAGAGAAAATACTTCTAACCAACTACCTAATACAGAAAATCAGCAACATCAAACCAATAAAAATAGAAGAAGAAGAAACAATCGTTTGAGACAATCTAAGCCTCAAAACAAAAAGACAAAAAACAATGAAAAATAAACTATTTTTTTAATCAACCACTATAAAAAAGATGAATCAAGTAGAAGAGTTTAATGCGTATCGCAGCAAAATGAATGAGAAAATTATGGCTGCTGATAACAAAGTTCTGAAACGTATTTTCAATTTAGATACAAATGCCTATGCAGAAGGAACACTAGACATAAAAACAAAGGAACTCATTGGACTAACTTGTTCAATGGTCTTGCGTTGCGACGATTGTATCAAATATCATTTGGGAAAAGCAAAAGAAGCAGGAATTTCTGATGAACAAATCATTGAGGCGATGGCAATTGCTAACCTTGTAGGAGGAACTATCGTAATTCCACATCTTAGACGAGCTATGGAATATTTGGAAGAGTTAAATGCTTAAACTGATAAAAACCTATTTCAAATATTTCCTTGAAATAGGTTTTGTATTTTTTGAACTCACTCAAGGTCAGCCCCAAAGGGCAGTACTGAAGATTAAGGTAACTGGACTTACACAACATGCTGCTCTGTGTGAGCAGAGAAAAAATACCGTTCGTTGGTGTTTTAGCGTAGCGACACCAACAACTTTTATGTCATTTCCAGTAGTCTAAAGAAATTATATTTCTTTATCAATATGATATTTCCTTCTAATCTCGTTGATGAGGTGTAACTTTTGTATGACAAAGCTTTTTGGATGAACATGTGAAAATAACCTTTGCCATTCTTCAAAACGTTCTTTTTCAGCATTTTTAAAGAGGTTTACACTAATTTTTTTTGTTTGTAAAAATTTTTCAAACTCTTCTTTTAGATTTTCTTCCATAAACTTTTTAACTAATTCGCTCGTTTTAAAACTACATTTCGATACTAAAATATAAAATCATAAATGGAAACACTTGTTCAAAAACAAGAAAAATTGAATTTTCAAGAAGTAGCTCAAAACAAAACTATCATTTTATTCGATGGCGTCTGTAATCTTTGTAACGGAGCTATCAACTTTGTGATTGATAAAGATAAAAACAATAACTTTCATTTTGCTTCGTTACAATCCGAATTTGGACAAGCTCTTTTGGCTCACTTTGGAAGAGATACAGCAGATTTTGATTCTATGATTGTCTATGAAAACGGAAAAATAAGAACCAAATCGACAGCAGCTCTACGCATAGCAGCAGGACTTTCTGGTGGATGGAAGTTTTTTAGTGTCTTCAAAATTATTCCTACTGTCATAAGAAATGCAGTTTATAATCTCATTGCTAGAAACAGATACAAATGGTTTGGACAAAAAAATGAGTGTAGAATCCCTACGCCAGAACTGAAAGCTAAGTTTGTAGAAAAACTTTAAAAATAATACAATACACGGCTAGAAGCCGAATACGTATTCCTCACTTGGCACAACCGAGCGAGAGAAGATGGGGGTACAAAACCAAAAAAATGAGATATTTTAAAATTTTTCTTTTTATTGTCTTCTATGTTTGTAATGGATGTGGACATGGCAGTACGTCTTATCCAAATGAAACAAAATATAGTCAAGGTAAAATACAACGTGTAGAAAATTCCTTATTTGTAGAAAATAGCATTATTACAAAAAAAGATAGTTCTTTTCTTGAATCTTTGAACCATTTAGTTGTACTAGATTCTGAGATTAAAAGTGATATAAATTCCATTTTATCAGATAGCTTAATAAATTTAGAAATATCTTATTCTAGCTATATAGATACTATGATGCAAATTAGTAATTTAAATAGAGCAAAAGCATTGTATTTTTTTAGCAATAATTTTGGAGTTGTAATAGATGATAGTTTAAGTGTTAGAAAACTAAGTCTTACTTGTAATTTAACCGAAAATAATTATTCTTACATAGACGCAAGCAAACTTGTTAAATTAGAATCTTTGTTTGTACAATGTGATAGGTGTAAAGTTGTATTACCTAAAAATCCTATCAAAAGGTTGGTCATTCAAACTGACGAGATGGATACTTCTTATATTCAATCTGACAGTTTACCAGTTCCTGCTCGGCTGCCAAAAATAAATAAAAAAAGTAGCTCTAACTAGCTTCCAAACGAGGAGATTACCTGTTGATTCAACAACAATTAACCAACAAAAATGAAACAAGTTTCTGAACTAAAACAAATTAAAATAGAATAATGAACTCGTTTCTCAAAAAACATCGTTTCATCATATTAGTTGTATTAGCCTCTACTTTATATAGTATATATATACATTTAGACTATAAAAACGCTAATAAAAGATATTCAGTTTCTGATTACACTACTGTAACCCACACAGGAAAAATTTGGTTAATCAAATCAACTTTTATGTATAAAGGTAAAAGATACACTATCTCTAATATCGTAGAAAATAATTGCGCTAACAGAGTGATGAATAGTAAAAATCGATTTATTATTGAGTTTAAAAAAAATGAACCTAATGTAGGTACAATAATTTGCAATTATGAAGTCTTTGACAGCAACTTCGTTGCTCCCTATGAAGGTTGGAGTACAAACCCTTTACTAGTTCCTTCTTGGCTACCGAAAAATGAATAAAAACATCTCACCCTTGTTGGTGTTTTAACGAAGTGACACCAACAAAAAACTACTAAAATTTACTTCATTTTATCTGTGCCTATTTTGTTGGTCACTATAACGGCAAAGCCGAAATTAAAGACCAACAAAGGTGTAAAAAATAAGAACCAAATCGACAGCAGCTCTACGCATAGCAGCAGGACTTTCTGGAGGATGGAAATTTTTCAATGTCTTCAAAATTATTCCTACTTTCATAAGAAATGCAGTGTATAATCTCATTGCTAGAAACAGATACAAATGGTTTGGACAAAAAAATGAGTGTAGAATTCCTACTCCAGAACTAAAAGCAAAATTTGTAGAAAATCTTTAGATTTGTAAAACAATACGCTATTCTGACTGACTTTAAACATACACAGCTGGAAGCCGAATGCATAGTAAATCTGTAACTATGAAAAAATAAATACTACCAAATAAACTACAATAACCTTCATTATTAAAATATCGGCTTTATTGTACAGCTTTTAATATGTGGTTAGGTATCATTTCGTTGGGTGGTGTACTTTTTCCATATAACTTGTAGGAGTTATAGTTTCCACCTGTGAATACTGTTATCATATCAAGTTCTGGCCAAATATTTATTTTTTGTCCACCATTTCCCGAAGCCAAATAAGAGTTGTACTGCTTACCATCAACAATAAAATATTTATGTTCCCATAAATATCCATAATCACCTTTTTCCATCTCAAAACTTTTATCTATCCATTCTTTTGATAGGATTTGTTTTCCATTCCATTTACCATTATCCTTATACATTTTTGCTATTTTTATTAAATCTCTAGGTGTAATGTACATTTGACTAAATGTTTTAGAGCTAGTAGGGTTCGGTTCAAAAGTCCATTTATAATTAGTAATTTCCATTGGTTCATAGAAATATTTTTTGGCAAAATCTTCTATTTTTTCATTGGTAGTTACTTCTACCAAACTTCCCAAAGTAAGCGCACAGCCTGTACAATAAGATGAAGATTTTCCTGGATTTTGTACTATAGGCAAATCAAGAGTATATTTTACCCAATCTTCACTCTCCATCATTTTTAGTTCGTGCCCTTTACTTTCTGGATTATTGTTTTGGCAGTCCATTCCATGGCGATAGGTTAAGAAATTCTCTATTGTAATTTCCTTTTTCCTCTCATCCATATTTTGAATGTTTTGATATTTTTCTTTGAAGAATGGTAAGAGTTTTTCTTTTTCACTTTTAATAAATCCTTTGTCAATGGTAATTCCAAGTATTCCACCTATTATAGGTTTGCTGGCTGACCTTAGTTGATGTGGAGTATTTTCGTCATAGCCATAAAAATATTCCTCAAGTACTAGTTTGTTGTTTTTATAAATTAAGATACTATGTACATCCTCAAAATCTCCCTTAATGGTTTTTTTGACCATATTAATAATAGGTTCTGGATTTGTAAACTCATCTTTTAAAACACCAGTTAATAATCCATCATTTTTCTGTTGAGGTGGTTGATAAGAATATTCATTTGGGTTTTGGAAGAGACTTCTTCTTGGAAACATTTCTACTTTTTCAAATTCTTTATCAATAAGTTTGAAGGTTTCACCATTTGTCTTATAACTGATAACATTAGCCTCTTTATTTCTTTCAAAAACAACTGTTTGGTTGCTAATATCGACAAAACTATCTTTTTCAATATACTTTAATGGATATTTAGCATTATCTAATATGGCATAAAGGGTTGTGTCAAACTCTGAAGCAATAAGATCTAGTGTACTTCCTCCAACGTATTCATAATGACCTTCATACTCGCTTAGTTTTTGATAAGGAGACTTGTTTTTAGGCAATGAACATCCAATTAGTAGAGGGATTAAAAATAATAAAGTTTTCATTTCTTTTGTATTTTATTTGAAATATTTTTTTACACTAAAATAATGATTAAAAAATGGCACGCACCATTTTAGTATATTGTATATATTTATTTTTTACAAATGTAAGTTAATGAAAAGAGATAAAATGTCAAAACATCAGATATATAAAACAACAAACTGATTACATTTTGCATACCCAGTTCCTGCTCGGCTACCGAAAAATGAATAAAAAAAACGGCTGTCGCTCGTTTCCAAACGAGTGACGACTATATATTCGGCTTCCAGCTGTGTTTTTTGTATTTGCTTTACACTCGCAAATCTAAGATTTGCAAAACTGATAGGTCGTAGTCTCCACTTCGCTCAAGATAACGCCCAACACTTATTTTTTTTATTTTTCTGCTGATGGAAGACTATGGGCAACGGGGGGATTCAACTATTGAAAATATCATACCATCACATTGGAACTTGATATAACCTTGTGGTTGAAAATCAAAAGTAAAATGTACAAAGTATCTACTATCTACTTTTTCGAATGAAAACTTCGTGATTTCTATATTTCCAATACTAAAATCATTGGTATATGCGAAGTTAATTTCTACGTTATTTACTCCACGGAAAAATAAATTTGTAAAAATATTACGCATATCTATTTTATCGGAATACGATTCTTGACCACACCAATAAATTTTCATTCTAATATCTACTCCCTCATTTATCCATTCTATAGATGTAATGCTACTCTCGTCCAGAATTATACTTTCTAGTTGTTCATTCTCTATAATTATTTTTTTCATGTATTAATTTCCTCTTTTAGTTGGTTTAGCTAATTCTTTAATAATATTAATTACTTCATCGTATGTAGGTACGTGGGTTTTTTTCTTATCTACTCCAGTTCTAGTTACACCTTTTTTATCTGTATGGCTAAACGTCTCATGCGTATGAGAAGTTCCATGACTTTTGTTATCTGCTTTACTAAAATGTGGTCTTTCTTCCAGTTCCTGCTCGGCTACCGAAAAATGAATAAAAAAAAACGGCTGTCGCTCGTTTCCAAACGAGTGACGACTATATATTCGGCATCCCTGCCGTGATTTTTGTATTTGCTTTAGCTATGTTAAGAATATTGGGTTATATTTAGAATAACGAAATATAGAAGGCTGGAAGCCTAAATACATATTGCTCACTCGGCAAAGCCAAGCGAGGGCAAAAGAATATCCAATAATGCTTTATCTGTTATATTTATTCTACCTACCTCTCTGTATCCTTTTTCTTCCTCACCATTACCAAATATCCAAAATTCTGTTGGTTCTTCAGAATCTTGATATAAATCTATAACAATACTATCTGATGAAACGCATAGCTTGACATCTATCTTATTTATTGGTGAAGAGTGGTGAGGCTTTATTTTTTCTATCTCTAACAACTGGTTAATGAATAGAGTTCTATTATCACCTGTAACTTTTGATTCATTTACTGTAATAATTACGTTCGGTGAAGATGCATATCGTTTTATGTCCTCTATAGCTCTGTCATTTTTAAGATTTACAGATTTCCTAGATAACGCCAACACAATAAAAAACATTGAGAAGAGTGATAGTAAAATATAAGTATGTTTATTTTTCATCTTGTATTTTTTAAACCAAAGAAACGTTAGTTTAACTTTTCACTCTTGTTGGTGTTCTAATGACGTGATACCAACAAAAAACTACTAAAATTTACTTCGTTTCATTCCTCTGTCTGTATCTATTTTGTTGCTCACTGCAACGGCAAAACTGAAACGAAAGACCAATAAAGGTGGAAACTAACGTAGATTTTAGAGTAAAATAGTATTCATTCTAAAATTTACCCTCAAAAAACCAGAATTAGTTTATGTGTATTTCACATAATTTTCCCATTTCTCTAAAACTTGTAAAATATCATCTGGAAGCTCTGTATCAAATTGCATCCATTCTTTTGTAGTTGGGTGTTCAAAACCTAATGATTTTGCATGCAGGGCTTGACGTGGCAAAATTTCAAAACAATTTTCTACAAAAGCCTTGTATTTTGAAAATACTGAACCTTGTAAAATCTTGTTTCCTCCATACATAGGGTCGCCAAAAAGAGGATGTCCGATATGCTTCATGTGCGCTCTAATCTGATGCGTACGTCCAGTTTCCAAATTACATTGCACTAAAGTAACATAACGCAAACGCTTGATAACTTTGTAGTGTGTAACGGCTCGTTTTCCTCGCTCTCCATCTGGATGAACACTCATCACACGACGGTCATTTTTTCCTCTTGCAATGTGTCCTTTTATCGTTCCCTTGTCTTCTTTAACCTCTCCCCAAACTAAAGCAATATATGTTCTTTCAATACTGTGATTAAAAAACTGTTTTCCTATAAAATCTTTAGCTTCTAAGTTTTTGGTAACTACTAAAATACCTGTCGTTTTTTTGTCTATTCTGTGAGAAAGTCCTAAAAAATTTTCTCCGTTTTGTTGCATGTGATACGCTACAGCATTGGCAAACGTTCCTGTCCAGTTGTCGGTAGCAGGATGCGAAACCATTCCAGCAGGTTTATAAACCACCATTAAATCTTTATCTTCATAGATAACATTGAGAGGAATGTTTTCTGGTTCTACCTTCTTTAAATCTCTGACTGGTTCGGGAAGATTTACGCTAATAATATCGTGTGGTAATACTTTATAGCTCGGTTTTATCTCCTTATCATTTACCTTTATGTATCCTGCCTTAATAGCTCCCTGTACACGGTTACGAGTAACTCTAGGCAAACGTTCTAACAAGTATTTATCAATTCTTAAAAGCTCTTGTTTTCCATCTACATCTATACGATAATGCTCGTACATATTTTCATCATCGTCTTCAAAGTGTTCGTCCATACTGTATTCTTTTTTAGTCTCTTAGGTTTTTATTCATTTACAATGGAATAAAGTAAAGAGCATATTTTTCAAAAATTAGAATGCAAATTTACAAAGTATCTTTTCCTAAACAATTTTTTATTCCTAATCATGGTTATCATAGTTTCGAAGAATAGTTATTTGAAGATAAAAAACCACTCATTAGCCGTTGTCGGTGTCCCACCAACGACAGAACTCAACTCACTTGTGATTATTCTCTGCTTTTAATTTGAAAAAACTGCTAAAATCTCCTTTTTTTGATTAATTTTATAAAAAATGACTAAAATCATAGATTGTTTTTCATTTTACGGCTAAATTTGTGTATAATCTATTGTTAAATAAATTTAGACCAAATAAAAACTAGATAGTTCAATCACGAAAAATGAATTAGACATAAACAACATATTTAATAAGGAAATAAGAAAACCAACTTCACTTTACAAATAACCCTCCCTTCCCTTTTATGGAAAATCAAGTTATTGAAAAAGCTATTCAGAAAAAAGCTACACAAAGTTCATCATCTCAACAAATTACTTTTAAAGAGTACAAAGAAAAACTAGAACAAAGAAAAGCTCCTCGCTTCGACAACCAAGAGCAAAGAGATTTTGTCAAGACACTCAACCAAAGAGTAAATAATTATTTTAAAGAAAAGAACATTTCAAGAAATGCCAATGCAGAAATGATTTTCAAATCTATTTTTCACTTAACAATATGGATAGGCTCGTATAGTCTTCTTATTTTTGGTGGATTTAGTGTCGGAATTAATTATCTACTTTGGGCTATTCTTGGCTTTTCGATTGCAATGGTTTGTGTCAATATCGGACACGATGCCATTCATGGCGCATATTCCAAGTACAAATGGGTAAACCAGTTGCTTTCACATACCTTCAATTTCAATGGAGCAAGTGCCTATATGTGGAAACGTATGCACAATCAAGCTCATCACACCTATACAAATATCGACGGACACGATGAAGATATTGCACCTGTTCCGATTGTAAGACTTTCAGCAGAAGCTCCTTTGTGGTCGGTTCACCGTTATCAGCACATTTACTCGTTTGGTCTTTATTGCTTGAGTACGTTCTCTTGGGTATTTATGAAAGATTATAAAAAGTTTTTCACTAATACAGTAGGAAATTATACTGGTGAAGACCATCCTAAAAGTGAGTATTTTTTCTTGTTTTTCTACAAGTTTATAAATTATGCTCTTTTCATTGCAGTTCCATTTATTATGCTTCCTCACGGCTGGGTTCATACCTTGCTAGGTTTTTTATTGATGCATGCAGTATCTGGTTTTTCACTTGCTGTAATCTTTATGTTGGCTCACGTAGTAGAAGATGCTCATTTCTTTTTGCCTAACGAAGAAGGAAATATGGAAAACTCTTGGGCAGTTCATCAGCTTTACACCACAGCCAATTTTTCAGAGAAAAGTAAACTAATGGCATTCCTCACAGGTGGTCTAAACCAACAAGTAGAGCATCATTTGTTTCCAAATATTTGTAGTATTCATTACCCAAAACTTTCTGCTATTGTAAAGCAAACAGCAGAAGAATATGGACATCCTTACTTAACAGATAATTTTCCAAATGCAGTAGCGTCTCATGTTCGCTTTTTGAAGAGAATGGGCAATGAAGAACGTCCTGTGATGCACTAGAGAATTTAAAATGATACGTTAAAAATTAGAAACTGAAAAGAGATTTGATAAATTAGAAAATCAAATCTCTTTTTTTGTACATAAAATGTAACTCACTTTTTAAAAATAGAGGAAAAACAAATTATTGAAGGTCTGCTCTGGCGAGACTGACCTAATAAACCGAGGTCAGTACCGATAAGAATACAAAAATACATTAGCTTCGCTCGCTTTTAGGTCTTAAACAACTTTTTCATTACAAAACTATCAGCAATGAACTTCATCCAAAATATTTTTTCCAAAAACCATCATCTGAACCTGTTAGAAATTGTCCAAAAGCTAGAAAATAAATCAGATACAGAACGTTTCAAGTTTATTATTGATTTTTTAGAAGAAAATGAAATTGGTTATGAAATTCAGTATTACAAAACAGGTAGTAATATCATTGTCAAAACGAATCAAGAAAGTAGAGATAAACCTTTCATTGGAATAAGTTCACATTTTGACGTGTATCCTAACTCGGCTGGTGCAAATGATAACGGTACTGCAATTGCTGTTTGTTTGGATATTCTGATACGTATCAAATACGAACAAGAAAAGAATGCTAATTTTTTGGGTGAATTACCTTTTCAAATACGGGTGTTCTTTTTCGATGAGGAAGAAAATAAGCTAAAAGGCTCAAGAGCTTATGTACAAGAGTTTGGAAGATGGGAAATTAAAAGAGGTGAAATGCTAGGACTTATCAATCTTGAAATGTTGGGACAAGGAGACAGATTAGCCCTTTGGAATTTGGAAGAAAGCGAAAAAACAGGAATCGTTTTGGAAACCTTAGAAAAGACAGCAAAAAGAAATGGTATTTTCACAAAACGTTTTGACCAAATTGTTACTAATTCTGCCGACCATGTGAGTTTTAAAAATGCAAAATTACAAGATGCTTTTACTATCACGTCGCTTTCAGATAAGGATATAGAAATTTCTAAGAATTACTATAAAGCACAAGACGAAGGGGCAAGTATCATGACACTAATGGATATTATCCAAAAAGCTCCCATTTTTGAGCATTATCACAAACCAACAGATTTGAGCAAATTTCTCAATGAGAAAAGTATGCAGAGAGTTTCAAGTTTAATTTGGCAGACTTTGATGAATATAAATCTATAGATTACTTCCTTAGAACAAGAAAATAAATTAAGGTCAGTACCTCCAAAAATTAGTCTGCTCTACTAGGCTGACCTTATTTTCAAAAAAATGTACATTTCGTATGATTAATTTATATTTTTCAAAACTTTTTGAAACTTTTGAAAGTATAAGAGAGTGTAAACAATTTTCTTTCTTATTTTTGCTTTAAAATTACTTTTAATGGTAATTTTGCAAAAACATATCTTTCAATATCAAGTTAGTAAGCCGTATTTGCGCTTTATTGCATCTCTACTTACTCATTTGAGAATTGTTCTTTTGAGCTTTCAAAAAACAATTTTACCTTAATACAAAAAAGTATGGAATTAATTTCAGGATTTTCAAAACTCTCTAAAGAAGAAAAAATTACATGGATTGCCAGCCAGCTAGGAGAGTCTTCAGACGAGTTACTCAACGAATTTGCTAGTTTTTGGCATTCAGACCCACACAAGCAAAAAGTCTTTGATGAGTTTAGTGAAAATACACTTACCAACTATTATATGCCTTTTGGTGTTGTTCCAAATGTAGTTTTAAATGGTAAAACGTATGCTGTTCCGATGACAATTGAGGAGAGTTCGGTAGTGGCAGCAGCTTCAAAGGCAGCCAAATTTTGGCAATCAAGAGGAGGATTTCATTCTGAAATTATTTCTACAAAAAAAATAGGACAAGTACACTTTCTTTGGAAAGGCGATTACAATAAAATGTATTGTGTTTTTGATGAAGCAAAAGAACAAATGCTCAAAGACACAGCCAGTATTACCAAAAATATGCGTGAGCGTGGTGGTGGCATTTTGGATATTGAGCTTTTAGATATGCGTCATTTAGATGATAACTATTATCAAATCAAAGCTACCTTTGACACTTGTGATTCGATGGGCGCAAACTTTATTAATTCTTGTTTGGAGCAGTTTGCTAAAACTCTTCAAAACTGGGTTGCCTCAAAAGATATGTTCACAGACGAAGAAAGAGATGTTACGATTGTGATGTGTATTCTTTCCAACTACACGCCAGAGTGTTTGGTCAAGACGTGGGTAGAATGTCCGATTGAAGAACTCGGAACAGTTGATGGATTAGACGCAAAAACCTTTGCTTTCAAATTTTTTAAAGCCATCGAAATTGCAAAAAATGATGTTTATCGTGCCACGACGCACAACAAAGGAATTTTTAATGGAATAGATGCCGTAGTTTTGGCAACTGGAAATGATTTTAGAGCTGTTGAAGCCTGTGGACATACGTATGCAGCACGTTCTGGGCAATATAGAAGTTTATCAGATTGTAGCATAGAAAATGGAATTTTTAAATTTTGGTTAGAAATGCCGATTGCTGTCGGAACAGTTGGAGGGCTAACTTCTCTTCACCCACTTGCCAAACGCTCATTAGAAATGCTTGATAATCCGTCGGCAACACAACTGATGCAGATTATTTCTACAATTGGACTAGCTCAAAACTTTGGTGCAATCAAATCACTTACCACCACAGGCATTCAAAAAGGACACATGAAAATGCACCTTTTGAATATCCTGCGTAACTTTGAAGCTACAGAAAAAGAAGTCAAACAAGCAGTCGAACACTTCAAAACAAATACTGTTTCTTTTAATGCTGTAAGAGAATTTTTAGAAACAGTTCGTACCCCTGCATAAAGCCAAACCCTAAGGGTCTTCGAAGACCCTTAGGGTTTAAATATTTATAAAACACACAAAAACCGTTTATAACTAACAACTTTTTTACTCTTCCAAAATCCCTCTTTATTTTATGAATCGTTTTCACGGAAATGGAAAACTGCTCCTTAGTGGGGAGTATTACGTGCTAGATGGTGCAATGGCATTGGCCGTTCCCACTCAAAAAGGGCAATTATTACAAGTTTCGTATGCTCCATCTGAACACCGTGTGTTGCATTGGAAAAGCTACGATAGCAACGGACAAATTTGGTTTGAAGCTCGTTTTGATATAGAAACTTTTGAGGCTTTAGAAGGCTATGTTTCTCAAAAATCATTGGTTTTACAAAAA
The DNA here is from genome assembly GCF_020630935.1 of Bernardetia sp. Taxonomy (NCBI): domain Bacteria; kingdom Pseudomonadati; phylum Bacteroidota; class Cytophagia; order Cytophagales; family Bernardetiaceae; genus Bernardetia; species Bernardetia sp. The sequence continues at coordinate 52,569 of NZ_JAHDIG010000003.1, read as the reverse complement.
ATTTTACAGACTACACGTAAAATTTCTAAGAATTTTTTAGTAGGGAAAGAGTATGTTTTGGTAGAGACTTTTTTAGAATTTCCTCGTCTTTGGGGATTAGGAAGTAGTTCTACACTTATTCATAATATTGCAAAGTGGGCAGGAATCAATGCTTTTGATTTGCTTGCTAAAACAATGGGAGGTTCTGGCTACGATGTGGCGTGCGCTGAATCTGAAACACCCATTTTGTATGAACGTCAAGATGGAATACCTCGCTCTATTTCAGTAGATTTCAATCCTCCTTTTAAAGAAAATCTATATTTTGTTTATTTGGGCAAAAAACAATCTTCAGCAGAGGGAATTTCATATTACGAAAAACTAAAGAGTAAAAAAGATAAATTAGTAAAAGAACTCTCTGGAATTACGCAAAAAATTGTAAACTCTAAAACACTAGAGGAGTTTGAAGAACTAATTTCCCAACACGAAGAAATTATTGCTAAAAATATGGCAATGCAACGAGTAAAAGAACTCTATTTTTCTGATTATTGGGGAGAAATAAAATCTCTTGGTGCTTGGGGAGGTGATTTTGTTTTGGCAACTAGCCGAAAATCAAAAGAAGAAACACAAAACTATTTCCTAGAAAAAGGAATGGATACTTTTCTTACCTATGATGAGATGGTAAAAGGGTAGTTTATTTTCTTATGAAAGCTTTAGCTCCATTCTTTCGATTTTATTTGAGGGAATGGAGTTTTTTAGTATAAATAAGTTTCTGATGTGTAATCATGCTCTTCAAGTTGTTTTAACTTATTAAGTTCAGATTCTAAGTGTTTAATTTCATTCCCTCTTAAATACAATATTCTAAGGTTAGGCATTTTATACAATACTTTTGGAAAGTTTATGATACTATTACTTTCCATTTGCAAACTTTCTAGTTTTTTTAACTTGAAAAAGTTATTAGGAAGTTTAGAAATATTATTTCTAAAGAGTTTTAATTCTTTCAAGTGTTCTAATTCTACTAATTTACTTGGGAATTCCTCTAAATTACTATCTTCGATATAGAGTTTTTCTAACTTATTTAATTGAGTTAATGTATTCAGTTCTTTAACAGAAATTTTACTGTTACTTATATTTAATTCTTTTAGGTTTTTAAAAAGGAAAAGTTCATTAGGTAAAGAATCTAATTCCATATATGAAAAGTTAAGATGTGTGATTGTATCTGGTCTTTGTTTAGATTCTGCAATAAATCTCTTCATATACAATTCTTTCATTTTTTGATGCTGTGAGTAGCTTTTTTCTCTAACTTGAATTTTTTGAGAACCTCTCACTCTCATTGTATCTCTAAAATTCTCTAGTGTATCATAACAAACGAAAACCATATCTAAAGAAATATGTATACTATCTTTTATTTTTGGATTTCGTTTACCCAAAATTACTTTGCTAAAAATAGGTTCATAATCGTAAAAGTAAGTACAACTACCAACTTCTCCTTGGCTTTTTACAGTATCAGAAGCAAGAGTTAAGTCAATGTCAAAACCTGTCATAAAACCTTCACTCATATTTATAAGCAAAGTATCATTAATTAACCTACATACAGTACGGTATTCAGATATTTCATTTTTACCTTTTAATTCTCCATCACTAAAAATTACCACCAAAGGCTCACTAAAGTCATAATCAGCATCATAAATAAGCTGATGTTTTGGTTCTTTGATTTCCTTCTCCTCAACTCCATTATTTTGAAAAAATGAACCATCAAAGGCATAAAACAGACAAGCCAGCATAGAAGCCAAAGCAACAGCAAGGAAAAGTATTTTTTTCATGATATAAACTACTTTTTTTATTCTAAATTATCTACAAAATACATTTTTTAAATCTAAAGAGAAAATGTTCGTTTAAACTTATAATTTATTTTCTATACTTTTCCAAAATTCCATAATGTTGTTGGTGTTATTCACGCTCAAACACAAAAAAAAAGTGAAATTATAAAATAGTTTGGGATGTATCTCAAACTATTTTTATTTTAGCGTTCTTTCAAATCAAAGTTATATTTCCGTCCCCTAGCAGTTTTACATATTCAGAAAATCAATTATTCAAACAATGGAACAACAAATAAAAAATGCCTTTTTTGGTTTTGCTGTGGGTGATGCACTTGGCGTACCTGTAGAATTTCAAAGTAGAAGAAAAATTGCTGAAAATCCTGTTACGGATATGAGAGAGTTTGGAACGCATAATCAGCCTAAAGGAACATGGTCAGACGATAGCTCAATGGCTTTTTGTTTGGCTGAAAGCCTCGCTACGCCTCCAAATACTGAAAAGACGGAAGTTTATGATATTGGAGATATTGCGAATAACTTTGTAAGGTGGTACTACGACAAATTTTGGACACCTCACGGAAGAGTGTTTGATATTGGAATTGCTACGGTTGGTGCAATCCAACGACTGAAAAAAGGAGAAAGTCCACTCCTTTCTGGAGGAATAGGGGAACGTTCTAATGGAAATGGTTCTTTGATGCGAATCTTGCCTCTTGTTTTTTACAAAGGTTATTTTTTTGAAGAAAATATAGAAAAGCGTTTTAAATTAGTTTCAGAAGTTTCTTCGATTACGCACATGCATTTTCGCTCTGTTTTTTCGTGTTTTATCTATACAGAATTTGCCAATATTTTGCGTCATCAGATAGAAGATAACAAGCAAGATAAAGTGGTAGCTTATCAAGAGTTACAAAAACGAATAAATGATTTTGCTCTAGAGTTTGAGTTTAACACAGAAGAAGTTGCTCTTTTTGATAGAATTTTGAAACATGATATTACTACCTTTGATGAGGATTCCATTAGCTCATCAGGTTATGTGCTGCATACATTAGAGGCTAGTCTTTGGTGTTTTATGAAATATGATTCTTATTCTGAAAGCGTCTTGAAAGCTGTAAACTTAGGTAAAGATACAGACACCACAGGTTGCGTAACAGGTGGAATAGCTGGACTTTATTATGGAGCAAATGCAGAAACAGGAATCCCTCAAGAGTGGATAGATGTGATTGTTAAGAAGGAAGAGATTGAGGATTTATGCAATAGATTATATACACTGAACCAATAAAATAATGCAAATCAAAACAAACCTTCATTTAGAAGCTGCCAATGAAGTTTTTGACTTAGAAATACAGGCTCTTAAATTAGTAAAAAAACAAATTACCACTACTTTTGAAAAAGCCATAGATTTTATTTTGTCTTCAAGAGGAAAGGTAGTCGTAACAGGGGTAGGCAAGTCAGGCATTATTGCACACAAAATTTCAGCTACATTTGCCAGTACAGGTACACCTTCTGTGTTTTTAAATGCTTCGGAAGCCTTACATGGAGATTTGGGGATGGTAGCCAAAGGTGATATTGTGATTATGCTTTCTAAAAGTGGAACTACAATTGAACTTGTCAAGATGCTTCCTACCCTTCATAAAGTAGGTGCAAAAACCATAGGTATTTTTAGCAACACCCAAACTCGTTTGGCACAAAACCTAGATTTGATTTTAGATGCGACTGTTGAGCGTGAAGCCTGTCCCTTAAATCTTGCTCCTATGAGTAGTACAACGGTTTCTTTGGTTATTGGAGATGCTTTAGCTGCAGCACTCATAAAAGCAAGAAATTTTCAACCAAAAGATTTCGCAGTTTTTCATCCTGCTGGACAGCTTGGACGAAATCTTTTACTGACAGCTTCTGATGTGATGCACAGTCAAGAAAACCTACCTATCGTTTCAAGAAAAAATTCTCTCAAAGAAGTTGTTATTGTAATGACAAAATATAATTTGGGAGCAGTTTGTGTCTGTGAAAATAATAAGTTGGAAGGAATCATTACAGATGGAGATGTAAGACGTTTTCTTACTCATTCTGATACGCTCACAGCCAAAGCAGAGCAGATAATGACATCAAACCCTATTTCTTTACAAGCTCAAATGCGCCTTTCAGAAGTTTTGAGTATAATGGAAAACAAAAACAGACAGATTTATGTCGCTCCTGTGATAGATAGCCAAAATAACTGTTTAGGACTTGTCAGAATGCATGATATTTTGAGCTATTAACCATTATTTCTAGTGTGTTCTTCTAAAGCCGTAATTAGTTCTGATTTATTCATTGTAGAACGTCCTTCTAAATCAATTTCTTGCGCTATTTCATAGAGTTCCTTTTTTGTCTTTAGCTTATAATTCAAAATTTTAGCTTCCTGTTTGGGCGTAATTTTTTTGTCTTCTATTGGGGCTTTTTTCTGTTGTTTTTCTTCCTTTGCAGTTTCCAAACGAGCATCTACTGTTCTGGTTCGAACTGGTTTTATTTTTTCTTTCGAAAAAGGTAACTTTTCTTCTAAAGTAGCTCCTACTTTTTTTACAGCTACCCAAGAGCCATAAAATGCAATTTCAAGTAAACTTTTGATTATCATGCTGTTTTAAATTTTTAAAGTTGTTTAAGACCTTCTTTTGTTTGAATATAAAGGAAAACTTAGAAGTAAGTTAAAGGTTTTATTATAATCCTACAAATAAAAAAGACTTCTACAACAAATCGTCGTAGAAGTCTCAAAATTTAGAGTACTGAACATCAATATATATTTGCTATTCTGTGAGTCACAGAACAGGAGAAAAATACCTGTTGTAGCATAGCGACACCAACAACTTTTTATCTCGTGTTCAGTACTCTACTAAAAATTATTTTCTTATTTTTTAATAAACATGTTGTCCTCCATTAATAGCAAAGTTTGCTCCTGTTACAAACCCAGCCTTGTCTGAAGCAAGATAGGCAATAATTTCTGCGATTTCTTCTGGAGTTCCTAATCTTCCCATTGGAATATCAGCAATAATTTGGTTACGAATATCTTCTGGAACTGCCATTACCATATCAGTAGCGATATAACCAGGAGAAACAGTATTGATAGTAACACCTTTACGAGCTGTTTCCATTGCCAAACTTTTTGTAAAACCGTGCATACCTGCTTTAGCTGCACTATAATTTACTTGTCCGAACTGTCCACGCTGACCATTTACAGACGAAACATTGATAATTCTTCCAAATTTGTTTTCCAACATTGGATTGATGGCGTGGCGACAGCAGTTGAAAACACTTGTCAAATCGGCATTGATAACCGAGTTCCACTGTTCAAAAGACATTTTTCTAAAAGAACCATCACGAGTAATACCAGCATTATTTACTAAAATATCAACTTCTCCGACTCTTTCTTTAATTTCTTTAAACATTTTTTCTACTTCATCGAAGTTAGAGACATCAGCCATTACTAAAGGTAAATCGTATCCATCATTTTTGAGATTCGTATTCCACTCTTCTGCTTTCTCTTTATTACGATAGTGTGCCACGACTGTGTAGCCTTCATCATGCAACTTTTTACAAATAGCAGTTCCAATTCCACCTGTTGAACCTGTTACGAGAGCTACTTTTTTATTGTTTTTGTCCATTGTTAAGATTTGTTTGTGTGTTTATTCTGATTTTTATTGATGTGTTTTTTATTAAACTTAGAGCAAAGCTACTACTTTTTCTGTTAATAAATGATTAAATCCCTAACTTTTCATACAAACTTAAACAACAGGAGAATAAAAAGTATTATCATATTCTAAAAAATTAAACTATATAAAGTTTTATCAAATCACTTTTTATCAAAAAAACTAATATAGAATTAGAAAATACAGATACTAAAAATAAAAGTTGGCGTTGTAAAACCATTAATATTGAAATATTTTTTTAGGCAAAAAAAGCTAAATAGATACTCTTTTTCTCCAATCAGTGGCATTTTAAAGCAGTTAAGATTAAAAAAGTAAAAAATAATATTTGTATTTTACAAAAATAGATTGCTATATTTGAAGTGTAGAACACATCTAAAATATAAGGTCTAGTCAAATTAAAGTCTTAAAAAAAGACTAAAAAAAATGATTTATGCCATCTCTAAACATAAAATTATTTTGAGATATATTTAATTAGTTCTACAAACAATATTTTACAACCAAAACGTTAAATAATCCCTTTCTTTTTTTATAAAACACAAAAACCAATGAAAAAATTTATTTTTTCAATCACTTTATTCTTGTCCTTTGTACCCTTAATTTTTATAGGTACAGCTATAGCACAAAATAAAACTACTACAACGTCAAGTTCAGAAAAAATTACTTTCAAGAACGAAGGAAGAACACAGAGCCATTTTTCTTTATCTGAAGCAAGTAGTCTAACAGAAAATCAGAACTTAACCTTTGATAGCCATCGTAATATTACGCTAAAGGACATACAACAAGGGGGAAGTTTTACTACAAAAGCTATCAGAATTAACCTTAAAAATCCTACTCCTTTTATTTCTGCCTACACAACTTGGAAAGGAGAAAATTTGCACGACGAATTTCTAACCATTGCACAAAGAACTTCTATTGATGGCATCACATGGAACATTTGGGAACAAACAGCCTTCGACGGACACGTAAATGTGGAAAATCTTAAGGAAGCCAAACGTCTTACTTCGGTGGCTAGTTTTTTACCTAAAGAAACTCGTTTTGTTCAGTACAAAATATCTTGGAAGGCAGGAAGCGAACAAATGCCTAGCATAAAAGATGTTGAGGTGTCGTTTTATAGCCCAGGCGAAACGCCAAAAGCTACACTCAAAAAGGCAAAAGACGATATGACACACTACATGCAAAGTGGTGGGTGTTCGCAGCCTCCAGTAGTCTCTCGTAGCAATTGGGGAGCTCGTGCGCCACGTAGTAGCTATTCGTACACAGACGTTACACACTTGGTAGTACATCACGCTTACGGATACGATTGGAATGACGGCGCAGCAGCTGTAAGAGCCGTTCAAGATTTACATCAAAATTCTAATGGCTGGTCAGATATTGGTTATAATTACTTGATTCATAAGTCAGGGGTTATCTATCAAGGGCGACCAGAAAACGTAATTGGAGCACATTTTTGTGGTTATAATTCTCGTACACAAGGCATCTGTATGTTGGGAACATTTACAAGTCAAAATCCAACCAACGCAGCCATGACGAGTTTGAAAAAACTACTGGCGTGGAAAGCAAGTAAAGAAGGTATCAATCCTTTAGGCTCATCTTATCATTACTCTACTGGTGGAAATGTAAAAAATATTGCTGGACACCGTGATGGTGGTGGCTGTACGTCTTGCCCAGGTAATTCGCTGTATGCACTTTTGCCTAGCGTAAGAGCCGATGTAAACTCTATGATTCAGAACGATTGTGGTGGCACACCTCCTCCACCTCCACCAACAGGCGACACAACTCCTCCAACAACGAGTATTTCTGCACCAACTTCTGTAACAGATAATTTTACAGTTACTTTCACAGACGATGATAATGTAGGCGTAGTTCGTCGTTTTTATCAAGTTTTGGAATCTGTAAATGCTGAGTGGAGAGGAAATAAAGGAAAAGGTTTTTTCAATGATAACTTTGGAAATGTGTCTATCCATTCAGACTATACAAAAGGTTTGGATGACTGGGAAGGAACTTGGTGGGAAACTTCAGAAGGACGTTTAAGACAGTCTAACCTTAACTCAAACACAGCTCTATCCACAGAACTTTCACAAACACAAGGCAATGCTTATCTCTATAATTTTGCAGCAAAAGTAAACAATACTTCTGGCGCACGTCGTTTTGGAATGCACATTATGGCAAATTCACAAACACAAAGTCAGCGTGGAGATTCGTATTTAATTTGGTTCTCTACCGATGCAGGAAAGGTTTATATTTATGAAACAATAAATAATACGCTTTACACTCGTGCAAGCGCAACACTTTCTACTGATAATTCTTGGGCAGATTACAAAATTGCATACAGTACAAACTCTGGAAAAATAGAAGTATTCAAAAATGGACAGCCTGTATTGGATTGGACAGATTCCAGTCCACTTACTTCTGGAAGTTATATTTCTCTTCGCACCAATGGAGCGTCTGTAGATTTTGATGACTTGAAGGTTTATAAATCTCGTGGAACAAGTCAAACTGTTTTTGTAGGAACAACAGATTGGAACGACGTGCGAGTAACAGGAAGTCCAGCTGCAAAAATCAAATCTCTTGTCAAAGATGCAGCTCACAACTGGTCGGCTTTGGGAGATGCAGAAGTAAACATTACAAGTATTTCTACAAAAGTTGCTACTACGCTTGATGAAGAAGAGGCAATTAGCTCACTATCACTCTACCCAAATCCGATGGCAGATAACCACTTGAATGTAGTGTACTCGCTAAAGGAAGCCTCTGATGTTGATATTCGCTTGTATAATGTTTTGGGAGAAGAAATTTCTATCCTTTATAAAGGTAACAAGCAAGCAGGAAATCAAAACCAAGAGTTTGAACTTTCTAACCTTCGTCTAAAAGCAGGAACATATATCATCAGAATTTCTACTAATGAAGAAATGAAAACACTTCGACTGGTAAAGATTTAAAATATTATATATACAACAGTCTTTAGAATGTTTAAACTACAACCCTTCAAGCTATGAAAATCAGTTTGGAGGGTTTTTCTTATCTACCTTTTCATTATAATTCTGTATTTTTGCATAAAATTATACAATAAAAACATAAAAAAAGAACCAGCTTTTGTATGGCAGCTAGTAACACAGCATTAGACGAAAAAGGAAAACACGAAGAACTTCACCAAAGAGAAGCAGATTTTCACGACGATTGGGCAACCTCAGAAGACCTTGCAGAAATAGATGTAGTCGCTCTTTTTGAAGGACTTTGTGCCATCGAAAATCGTTATATGGTTGAGCAGATGGGCGACCTTAGAGGAAAGAAAATTCTTGACGTAGGCGCAGGACTAGGAGAGAGTTCAGTTTATTTTGCAATGCAAGGGGCAGAAGTTACCTATACAGATATTTCCCCACAGATGGGAGAACTAGCAAAAGAACTAGCTGCAAGATATAATGTAAAGATAAATGTAGTGATTTCTCCTGCCGAGAAGATGGTTTTTGAGAAAGATTATTTTGATATTGTCTATTGTGCCAACCTAATGCACCACGTCCCAGAATCTGAACATACACTTTGGTTAGAAAATATCCATCAATTTTTGAGAAAAGGTGGAAAACTCTACACGTGGGATCCTATCAAATACAATCCTGTGATTAATGTGTATAGAAAAATGGCAATGGAAGTCCGAACTATCGATGAAATGCCTTTGGGCTTTGATATTCTGAAAAAATATAAAGCTACTTTCTCAAATGTGCATCACAAAGAGTTTTGGCTCTCTACACTTGTTTTGTTCTTGTATTATTATTTTATCAAGAGATACAACCCTAATAAAGTTCGTTACTGGAAGCGCATCTATAAAGAAAATGAAAAAACAATTGGCTGGTGGTTCAAACCTCTTTCAGCACTAGATAATTTTCTTCTGAAAATTCCTCTAATCAATCGTTTGGCGTGGAATATTGTGATTGTGGCTGAGAAGTAAGCTAGATTAAAATTACATATATCGGTCTGCTCCACGAGACTGACCTAACTTAATTAAGGTCAGTACTGATATAAAAAACACACTATAACGTATTGATAATCAATAAATATAATCCTAAGTTCACTTTAATTTAAAAAGCAGTTACAAAAATCAAGTAACTGCTTTTTTATTTGAACTAGATAACGTTGATTGTTTCGCATTTTATTTCCCTAAATTTGCACTTTATTTCATTTCACATTATCAAATTTATATATGAAAATAAAGCAAATTATTACTTCTGCTTTTTTGCTACTTTGTCTTTGTTCTACTGCCTTCGGACAAATCACTAAAAACCCTTATGCGACCATTGAAATGGGAGAAGAATATTCTATTTCCCGTAGTGGTGGAATTGGTTCGATTGTAGGCTATGACAAAACAGGCTTTTATCTATACAAATACGAAACAAAAAGTTTTTTTAGAAGAGAAAACTATCTTGAGCGTTACGACAATGACTTAAAACGTACCAATTCTGAAAAGTTAGAACTTCCAAAAAATTGTTCTTTGGTAAGAATCACACAGTTGGGAGAAGAACTCTATATTTTCACAGAATTTTTAGATAAAACAGCAAAAGAAAAAACGCTTTTTGTCCAGCAAATAGACAAAAGTACATTAAAGCTAAAAGGCACTGCCAAGCAAATTGCACAAATTTCTTTCGAAGGCAAAAGTAGGTTTAATAGTGGTTCTTTTGGTTTTTCAGTGGCTAGAGATACCTCAAAAGTATTGATTTATTATGACCTTCCCTATGAAAAAAATGCCAATGAGAAGTTTGGATTTCATGTGCACTCAATACGGTGGATGCTAGTGGAAAACAAGAACGTACAAGTCTTATCAATACGCCAAAGCGAGAGGAAATTGTACGACCTAAAGTTTCGGCACAGGTTTCAAAAAATGAAATGATTTTGTTTGCCAAGCGCAAGAAAAAATATCAGTTTATCAGAATCAAATTCAAAGAATAAACTTTATCATAAAAATGGTAAGACACCAATAATGGCGAAAAAAGCTGTTGTTGGTGTCCCTACCAACGACCAAAATTATCTATACTATGATTCAAAAAATTAAAGAAACGTGTCTTTATGTGAGTGATTTGGATAAAACTCAAAATTTCTATCACAACGTGTTAGAGCTTCCCATTATTTCAAGAAAGGAAGATGCTTTTATATTCTTTAGAGCTGGTTCGGATGTACTTTTGTGTTTTATGAATGAGTATGCAGCTTCACAAGAACATCTACCTGCTCATTTTGCCAATGGAAACATACATTTTGCTTTTGAAGCCAAGGTAGAAGATTATCAACTGTGGAAAAATAAAATCAAGGAAGCAGGTATTGAGATTACACATGAACAAGAATGGAAAAATAACCTTATGTCATTCTATTTTGAAGACCCTAATAAACACGTTTTAGAAATTGTAAGTGAAGGAATTTGGGATGAGTAGAAATGTAAAAAAGGTCAGTATTTTTAAAAACACTGACCTTTTTTATAGTAAACTGAATGAGTTAGACTTTTACCTAAGTGTAACTATTGTTACACCTGCGCCACCTCGGTCGGCGTGTTCGTCTTTCATCGTCTGTACTTGTGGATACTGACGAAGTGCATCTCTGACCACTTGGCGTAAAACACCTTCTCCTTTTCCATGAAGAATACGAAGATTTTTCTGTGAGAGCATCACAGCATCATCCATAAAAGCCGTTACAATAGGATTTACTTCTTCGGCACGCTTTCCACGCACATCCAAATCTGGACTAAAATCAAGAACTTTTGTATGAAGCGTTGAACCTGCACTAGAAGAACTATTACCGTTTTTATTTCCTGTAATAGAAGAAGGTAGGACTTTTTCATCTACTTTCTGTAAACGGTTCATCTTGACAGTAGTTTTTAAAGCTCCAATACGAAGCAAAACATCTTTGTTTTTGATAGACAAAACTTCTGCAATGGCTGTCTGTCCTTTTATCTGAACAAAATCACCTTCTTCAATTTTGCTATCTACATAACGAATAATTTCGTCCTCATTTTTAGAAGTTTCTTTTTGAATAGGCTCAACAGTTACTTTATCTAGTTCATCTTGCAAGCCTTCTAAATCTTTTCTAAGAGCTTTCGTCTTTTGCTTGTCGGCTTGATTTTCCTTTATGCTTCGGATAGTATTTTCTATGCGCTTATTGGCGTTTTGCAGAAGTTCTTGGGCTTCTTTTTTAGCCTCTTGCATATACTTTTGCTTGTTTTTCTTCAAATCATCTTTGAGTTGCTGATTTTCTTTAAGCAATTTATCTACTTCAATGCCTTGTTTTCGGAGGTTGGTTTGTTGTCTGTCTAGGTTGGAGCGTTGTTTTTCAAGTTGTCTTAAAAGTCGTTCTACTTCTAACTGTTCGCCTCCTAGTTTTGAGTGTGCAGATTTAATAACATCGGAAGGCAAACCTATTTTTTTAGCAATTTCTAAGGCAAACGAGCTTCCTGGTTTTCCAATTTCTAATTTAAAAAGTGGCTCTAGGTTATCTACATCGTATCGCATTGCTCCATTGACAATAAATTGCGATTTTTCTGCCATAAATTTGAGATTGGCATAATGCGTCGTAATGACAGCATACATTCTTTGTTTTTCAAATTCTTCTAAAATTGCCTCTGCTATTGATGCACCTACTTGTGGCTCTGTTCCTGTTCCAAATTCATCTATAAGGGCAAGGGTTCGCTTGTTTCCTGCGATGAGGAATTTCTTCATATTATAAAGATGCGAACTGTACGTACTTAGGTCATTATCTATGGATTGTTCGTCGCCAATATCTATAAAAAGCTGGTCAAATATTCCTACTTTAGAACCTTCTTGAACAGGAATCAAAAGACCTGTCTGATACATATATTGAAGTAAACCAACCGTTTTTAAGAGAACCGATTTACCCCCAGCATTAGGTCCTGAAATAAGTAAAATACGCTGATTCCCATCTAAATAAAGTGTGTTTGGGTAAACTTTTTTTCCTTGTTTGGTATGAGATAGATAAAGAAGAGGGTGAAAAGCATTTTGCCAATCTATTAAAGCACGTTTTTCGAAAGTTGGGTTAATAGCATTTAATTTGATAGCAAAACGAGCCTTTGCACGGATAAAATCTACTTGAGCTAAAAATTCGTAAGCATATTTTAAAGTATGCAGATGAGGGCGTAAAAATGTTGTAAGGTCTGTCAGAATACGTACAATTTCAAAGCGTTCTTGATGCAAAAGCTGCTTAATATCGTTATTCAAATCTACAATTGCTTCAGGCTCTATGAAGATAGTTTGTCCTGTTGATGATGTATCGTGAACAATTCCTTTTAGCTGTTTTCTGTATTCTGTTTTGATAGGAACTACCATTCTACCTTCTCTAACTGTCGTTTCTACATCAGAACGTAGATAATCGTTTTTTCTAAGTCCTTCTACAATAGAAACGAGTTTTTTACGAAGCGTAACTTGTGTTCGAACAATATCTTGACGGATTTTTTGAAGCTCTGCTGAGGCATTGTTTCGCATCTGCCCTTTGTCGTCAATTACTCGTTCTATATCTTGAATAACCTCATAAGGCACATCAATATCTTGACACAAGGCTTGCAAGCGTGGAAACTCTGCTTTAGGCTGCCTTCTAATAACTCTAAGCGTTTGATAGAGCGTATCCAAAGAACGCTTTACGTCGTAAAACTCACTTTCTGTTAGAAAATTATTGACAATAGAGGCTTTGGCAAGATATGCCGAAACATCAAAGTAATAACTTTCTGGTGGGCTTTGTCCTGTTTCTATAAGTTTTTTAAACTCGGCAGTCTGCTCTGTGAGGCTGGCAATGGCTTCATAATCGTTATGAAATTCCATTTTATCAATTAGTTGCCTTCCCAAAATGCCTTGACATTCTTCGCCTAAATATTCACGAATTTTATCGAATCCTAATTTTGTTTCTATATTTTGAGGGTAAACCATTTTTTTCATTTATCAGTAAACACTTACCAGTAATTGGTTACTGGCATTTTTTGGCGACTCAAAGGTACGCCTTTGATATAAAATATTGTAATGCCTAGATAACCCAGTTTTTACAATTTTGATTCAAAAAGAAAAATATTTTTTAAAACCCACTGTAAGTCAGCAGTTTATCTATTGATATCAGTACTCTAAAGTTTGTATATCTTTTACCTCATGAAAGCCTAATACCTTGATAATAGAAGATAACTACTCTATATGTTTTATTTATAGTGTTAGCTTTAAAATATTGTCTAATATTATCATAAATTCACTATTTTTGTTTCTCTTACCTACTCAGATTTTTTTTACTGATACAGATGATTTTTTCGATTTTATTTTTCCAAAATAGATATACAATAAGAAACAATAATTTAGTTTTCTATGTTTTTCTTATTCTCTATTTTTTCAATTTCTCTACACATGCTCAAACCATTATCCTAAATGAGAAAGAAGGTATTTCTAGCTTGGGAAATACTCTGTATTATTATATAGACAATGAAAACAAAAATTATTCAATAGAAGAAATTAAAAGTAAAGATTTCGAACAAAAATGGCTTCAAAACCAATCTGAACACCTTAATTTAGGCTATTTATCTGCTCCTGTCTGGCTTAAATTGGAAATAGAAAATCAAACTGATATAAGTAATTGGCAACTCAACTTAGATATGCCCTTTACAGATAGTATTGATTTTTATCATGTAAAAGAAGGTATTTTAATACAGAATACTCAAACTGGTTGGCTATTTCCCTATCACTCTCGTGGTGATATAAAAACAAATGGATTCGTTTTTCCATTACAATTACAACCTCAAGAAAAAAGTACATACTATTTTCGTATTCGCTCTAATTACCCTGTCTTACTACCTACTTATATATTTACAAAGGAGCAAATCCATCAAGAATCCAAAGACAGCCATATTGGTTATGGTATTTATTTTGGAATGCTTCTAATCATGATGCTTTATAATCTAGTTATATTCTTTATAATTAGAGACCGAAACTATATCTACTATGTACTAACTATCATCTGTACTTTCCTAACTTTTGCTGGCGTAAGTGGATATTTATTCAAATATATTTACCCTAATTTTCCTGCTGCTAATGTATATTTTACTCGTGCAGCAATGATTGGAATTACTATTACAGCTTCTATTTTCACTACTAATTTTCTCAATCTAAAAAAAGAATTTCCTTCACTACATAAATTTTTCTTATTCATTATAGCTTTATCTATTATTGCTTACCCTATCAATTATTTGCTTTGGAGTGGCGCAATAAATGCTATTATCAAGCTGGTATCTGTATCATTTCTAGCGACTGGAATATATTGTTGGTATAAGGGAAATAAATTTGCACGTTTTTTTGTTTTAGCGTGGGCTTCTTATCTGATAGGAGGTTTTTTGATAACACTGCGTAATAGTGGAACGCTTCCTATTAGTTTTTGGACAAGTCATGGAGCAGAAATTGGTTCTGCCTTAGAAGTAGCTCTAATTTCTGTTGCTTTAGCAGATAGATATAGAGCTATAAGAAGAGAAAAAAATATTGCTACAAAAAAGGCTTTACGTTTGGAGCAGCAAAGCAAAGAAGAATTGGAAAGTAAAGTAAAAGAACGCACTCAAAAACTTAATGAAAGCAATGAAGAGCTTGCCCAGACTAATGAAGAACTTGCTCAAACGGTTGAAACAGTAGAAAAACAAAAAGCAGAAATCGAACTCAAAAGTATTGCGCTTTCCAACAGCATTAATTATGCCAAACGCATTCAAGAAGCTGTTTTGCCGTCTCAAAATGAAATTTGTAAATATTTTGAAGATTGTTTTACACTTTA
Organism: Bernardetia sp.; assembly: GCF_020630935.1. NCBI lineage: Bacteria > Pseudomonadati > Bacteroidota > Cytophagia > Cytophagales > Bernardetiaceae > Bernardetia > Bernardetia sp. The sequence goes on along the minus strand of NZ_JAHDIG010000003.1, from coordinate 37,334 downwards.
TTTACCTAAAGATGTAGTGAGTGGAGATTTTTATTTTTTCTTAGAGAAAAAAGAGTACACATTTTTTGCTGTGGCAGACTGTACAGGACACGGAGTTCCAGGGTCTCTCATGTCAATGATAGGAATAAATTTATTACGTGAAATTATCATTGAAAATAATTATACTTCACCTGCTCAAATATTATTGACGCTGCATCAACAAATCGTTTCACTTCTCAAACAAAAAGATACAGGAAACAAAGACGGAATGGATATTTCACTTTGTGTTATCAATAAGTTAGAAAACAAAATTTGTTTCTCTGGAGCAAGAAATCCACTTATCACCATAAAAAACAATGCTATTGTAGAGCATAAGGCTAGTAAATTTAGCATTGGAGGTTCTTTAAAAACAGAAGGAATTTCCTTTGAAGATACCATCTTAAAAATAGATAATCAGACTTCGTATTATATGTATTCTGATGGTTATCAAGACCAGTTTGGAGGAAAACAGAATAAAAAATTTATGCGTAAAAACCTCAAAACCCTTCTTCAATCTATCCATCAACTTCCCTTTGATGAGCAAAAACAAATTTTGGAAAATACACTTTCCACATGGATGCAAGAAGCTGATGCTATGCAAATAGATGATATTTTGGTAATGGGATTCAGAATATAATCATTTACCATTTTATAAAAATTATGTCCTCCTTTGAAATATTAAAAAATAAAAGTAAAAGTGATTTAGATATTCTTTTTGAAAATTCTAGTATGGCTACTTTTGAAAATATAGAAGGATATAGTTTCATAGGATACAATACAAATTCGATTACAGGTTTTCTTGGTTTTAGAAATTTTATAAAAGTATTTGAGACCTCACAAAAAACGGGTTATAATATAATAGTTTCTCAAAACAAGACTTCCAATCATTCTAACTACATCAAAAAAAACAAAAAAGGCAAACCTTTAAAACAAGGGTTTTATGCTCTTTATAATCCTGCTAAAATAGACATACAAGGATTGGTCATTGATTATGGAAAAGGTAAAAATCATTTTTTAGAGCCTGCCAGATTTCTTAAAGACTACCTTGTTGTTCCTTATCCCCAAAAACCAAATATTCTTTTAGGAAAAGCATTTTTGAAAATAGGTAAGCATCTATTTTTTTTATCTTATTTTATTCTAAAGAAATTCAAACCACTTAGCCAACTCTAAAAAAATGCAATTAATATTTGATAAATGGGATAGTGATTTAATTCCTCAATATAAAGATGCCGTACAAAAAACAGGTTTTTTGCATATCAGAAACTACATTACACCTAAAGAAATAGAAAATATATTTGAAGCTCAAGCCAATATCGAAAAAAAATGGATTGAAGAGGATAAAGAAGAAATGTTTGGAGTTCCTATTTTATATGGAAAAGATTTAGATGGCAAAACTATAATACACCGAAGTCCTTTTATGTCTTTAAATACATCCTATTTTGAAGAATCTGGGCTAATCAGTAGAATGAAAAAACTTTTGGAAGTTGTTGGAAAAGAGTTTAGAATAGGAGAAAATGAAAATGATGGAATTGTTTTTAATCATTATTTAAAAAAAGAACAAGAAGCATCAAGAAGAAAATTAGGATGGCATACAGACAGTGGTAGAGATTTTTGGTCATTAGAAAAACCTAAACTTTACTATAATATTGGCATCCATTTAGATGACTGCCCTAAAAATAAAGGAGGACTGCGCCTACTTTTGGGTTCTCATTTACAATCTATATCAAGTATGTTGTTTAAAAAATGGCATTTTATAGACCATCGTCAAGATAAAAATGAGTATTGTGTAGAAACTAGAGCAGGAGATATGACCATACACGATGCTAGAATTTGGCATCGTGTGGCTGAATGCCCTGCACATGGTGAAGCAAGTAGAAGAAGAGTTTTGTATATTCCGTTTGTAAGAGGAGAGGTAAAGGAAAAAACAGAGCAAAGCAAACCACCTATTTATCTCGTTATTTTAAAGAAAATCAACAAAGTAAAAAGCAGCCTACTTCAATAGCATCATAAAATATGAATTTATAACAAATAGTAGCATCAGATAATTTGTAGTTTTGTCTTATAATCTCAACTATCAAATTATTTATTTTATCTATGGCTTTAGCTAAACTTAGTGTAAACATTAATAAATTTGCTACACTGCGCAACGCAAGAGGAGGAAACAATCCAAACTTAGTACAAGTAGCAAAAGATTGCGAACGCTTTGGAGCAGAGGGAATTACAATTCATCCACGTCCAGACGAGCGTCATATCCGTTATCAAGATGCCTTTGATTTGGCAAAAATTGTTCAGACAGAATTTAATATTGAAGGAAATCCACAAAAGGGGCGTTATTTAGAAATTGTGAAGGAAATAAAACCTACACAGGCGACTCTCGTTCCAGATTCAGATGATGCACTAACTTCTAATGCAGGCTGGGACACTATCAAACATCAAGAGTACCTCAAAAATACCATTTCAGAACTCAAAAACTTAGGTATTAGAGTTTCAATTTTTATAGACCCAGTAAAAGAACTTATTGAAGGGGCAGCCAAAACAGGAGCAGACAGAATTGAATTTTATACAGAAAGTTATGCTCAAAACTTTAAAGAAGATTCAAAAAAAGCCATTCAAAACTATGTAGAATGTGCAGAATTAGCTCATACACTTAGCTTAGGAATCAATGCAGGACACGATTTAGATTTAGATAATCTGAATTACTTAGCTAAAAATCTTCCTCATTTGAAAGAAGTTTCCATTGGTCATGCACTCGTTTGTGATGCTTTGTATTTGGGTTTAGAAAATACAATTGGGCTTTATAAAAGAGCTTTAAAATCATAAAAAATAATACCCTAAGAGTTTTTAAAAATCCTTAGGGTATGAAAATAAAACTAGATTTTTTTGCACTCCTTAATTTGTATAGGTGTTCCCCACATAAAAACTCCAAATCCCATAGCTTCTTCAGCTTTTACCTCTACTTTCAAACCTTCTTTTTGAAACTCTGAAGAAAGGTTTTCGGGTTTGTATTCTGTGCCGTCATCAGCAATAATTCCCCAAAATCCACCTTCTAAATCTTGATAAACTACTTTTCCTTTGAAATGTGTCATAATTTTTTTTAATGATTAATTGTTAGTGATAAATGATAATGTTTTGCCAAAAGCAAGCCTTTTGACCTACTAAAAATTGAATAACCTAAACATATAACTACTGGTTACTGCTTACTGATATTTTCGGTTTTTTATAAACAGGAACACTGCTACATGCTTCCCCAAACATAATCAGTTTTGCTATTGGAGCCAGCCTACGAGTAGCTTCTCCGTACACAAAATTTGGAATTTTTATTTTGCTGCACCCTTTAATGACAACTTTTTTATCTAAAAATTGCTGCCAATCGTAAGTATTGAAAATGTCTCTGTAAAGCTCGCTTTCTAGTTCTGATTTTGTTCCAATAACTACCTTTTTTGCATAAGGTTCAATATTAGAAACTATTACCATAAATGCCCACATCGGAACAATAGCATCTGCTGAACAAACGACATTTACAAACTTGCCTTGATACTGACTCCAATCGTATTGTTTTACAAATGCTCTAAAATCTTTTTCCCTTAAAATAAGTTCTTGAAAGAGATTTTGTTTTATATCGTATTCTATTCGCTCGCCTTCTGGATAAATTTCTTCCAAATCAAATGTTATGATGGAAGAATTAGTGATTTTATTTAAAGGTTTTTCTATTGTATTTTTTTCCATAGCTTTTTTAAATAACCGTCGTTGAGCTTTAGAAGCGTCAACGAGGTTTTGTAAATTATTTTTTCATCATTTTGAACGTAAAAAATGTTAGAACTACAATGATTGCTCCCATCAGAAACCATAACCAAAGTGAGTTTTCAAAAAGTGGTTTGACTTTTTCTACTTCCTTTTGAGGGATTTTTTCTTCATCACTAAGTATTAGTGAAGTCAAATCATTAGGAATAGTATTTTCAAAACGAGTAATGTCGTAGTTTGGTTTTTGTATTCTTTCATTTCCATACGCTAAAAAATAACTTCTATTTTTATCTGATGGAGAAACTCTAGCAAAAAGTTCTTTTGTATATACTTTGACTCCAACCTTTCCAATATCTAAGGGCTGATTGTCTTGGTTATCAATAATGATTTGATATTTTTTTGCTTTTACATTCGGATTCAAAGAAAAATCAGAAACTCCATTTTCTTTTTCTAGTGATGAGAGTGTGCTAGTATGAAGCGTTACAAAATTATAAATCACTCCTTTTTCAGTTTTGGTACTATCCAAAAGATATTTGAATTGAATTTTTCTGTAATAATCAAAATCATTTTTTACTTCCAAAGAAACGACATCTAAAACAGCAGAATACGCTATTTCAAAATCAATAACTGTTTGTTTTTTTTCTTTATCAATCGTTAGATTTTTAGATACAACTTCTAAATCTTCAGAAGAACCTTCTACAATTTCTTGTAAAAAAATACTAGCAGAAGCAAGTTTAGGTTCATTCTTTTGAAAGTTTGTTTGGTCTGATAATCTTAACCTATAATATTTATACTTTGATGAAGCAAAAGCAAGATTTGTAAAACTATAATCTGTAAAATCATTCTTGATAGAAACAATACGATAATCCTTCAAAATCTCAAACCACTCATTTTGGTTTTGACTTCCTTCTAGCTTTACTTTCCAATCAAAATTATCATTCTCAAAATTTAATTTGATTAGATTTATTGCTTCTTCTGTATCAGATGTTTTTTCTAATGTGAAGAAATATTCTTGTTCTTTTTTTGCTGTATTGATAATTTTAAAATCTACTTGACTACTGTTTACAAAAGTTGGTCTGAGCTTGTTTATCAAAAACGGAACTTCTACCGTATCTGTATTGTCCACTCCAAAAATACGCACATCAGAAAAATCTGTACTTGCTTTTTCAGTTACTTGGGTAGGCAAAATCAATTTGTACCACTCTGTCTGCTTGCTATTTTCTATGCCTTTTATTTCTCTCTTATAAAGGAAATTTTGAGCAAAAATAGAGTTGCTAGACAACAGTAAAATTGCAACAAGTAGTAAGGTCGTTTTTTTCATTTGCTATTAGATTAAGATAGTTGCAGCGCAACATCATGTTTGTAGTTCTTTTTTAATAATTCATCTTTTGAGCTGCATCGCAGCGTAATGATGGTGTATTTATTGTAAAATATTTTTAATATAACGCTGCTCGGCAGCTTTTGAATGAATTTATATTATCAATCTACTACAAATATGGCGTTGCTCTGCAACTGAAAATTTAGCAGTTATATTTTCTATTTTGAGTTCATCAAATCTTCAATTTCCTCTACTTCAATAGGAATATTTCCCATCAAATCGTCGTAGCCATTTTTTGTAATGACAATATCATTCTCCAAACGAATACCTATTTTTTCCTCTGGAATGTAAATCCCTGGTTCGACGGTAAAGACCATTCCAGCCTCTATTTTTTTATCAAAAGCACCATAATCGTGAACATTGATTCCTAAATGGTGAGTTGTTCCGTGCATAAAATATTTTTTATATAACGGATTATTTGGGTCTTGGTTTTTGACTTCCTTTTTATTTAGAAGACCTAAATCAATGAGTTCTTTTTCCATTAAACTCCCTACTTCTTTATGATATTCGTCTAAAGTATTTGAAGGATTTAGAAGTTTCATTGCCTCACGCTGCACACGCAACACGGCATTATAAACAGCTTTTTGGCGTGTGGTAAATTTTCCACTCACAGGAATCGTTCTTGACATATCAGAAGCATAACCAGCATATTCTGCCCCTACATCAAATAAAATCAAATCGCCTTTTCTACAAACATTGTCGTTCTGTACATAATGCAATACACAGGCATTTTCACCTGCTGCAATAATTGGCTCATAAGCAAAACCTTTTGAGCGATTGATAATAAATTCGTGCAATAATTCGGCTTCTATTTCATACTCCATTACACCATCTTTAACAAATGGCAAAATACGGCGAAATCCTTTTTCTGTAATGCTACAAGCGTGGCGAATGAGTTCTACTTCTGTTTTTTCCTTGATTGCACGGATTTTATGCAAAATAGGTGCGCTTCTTTGGTAATTGTGCAAAGGAAAACGATGTTGCATTTCCTTACGGAAACGGTCGTCTCTAGTTTCTGTTTCTACGCCTTGTCTAGTGTGTTCGTTGGTGGTAAGATAAACATTTTGAGCGGGGAAAATTAAAAATCGTTGTAAAATAGACCAAAACTCGCTTGTCCAAAATACTGTCTGTACACCTGATTGCTTTGTGGCAGCTTCTTTTGTGAGCTTTTCGCCTTCCCAAACTTTAATGTGTTCGTTGGTTTCCTTTACGAACAAAACTTCTCTATACTTTTCATCTTTAGCATCTGGGAAGAGAACTAAGATGGTTTCCTCTTGTGCAATTCCTGTCAAATAATAAATATCCGAATGCTGAACAAATGGCATTGTACCGTCTGCACTCGTCGGCATAATATCATTTGAATTAAAAACAGCAATCGAATTAGGTAATAAGTCTTTAACAAACTTTTTACGGTTTTTTTCAAAAAGTTTGCTCTTTATAGGTTTGTGTCGCATAAATTGAGAATAGAATAATGATTATTTTGATTTCTTCCAGTTTACTCAAATGTACAAAATTTTCTAGGCAAGGCAATGAGTATTTAGCTACACTGAACTATTCGTTTGATAATGGATAATAAAAAATTGTGAATACTATGTTTCTACTCAATATTTTACACCAATAGTTGTAATTTTTTCTCTTTTACTACTACATATTTTACAAATTATTATAATCAAATGCTTCTAATGAGTTACTAATTTTCAACCTTTAGCTCAGCGAAGCTAATTATACATTTACTTATAATGTTACCAACAAAAGCAAAAACTAAAGCCATTTCCAAAACAGAAGATGAGATTATATGGAAAAAAAGTTTTTGGAAACGCAAAACAACTATCCTTTATGCAGGCAGAGAAATAGGTTATTTCAAGATGAGGGGAGTCTTTTTGCTAGGAGGAAGAGGAATATTATTGGATAGAGAATTTGAAATCAGGTCAAAAAATTATTGGAGTTCAAAATTTGACATCATAGACAAAACAAGTGATAAATATTTAGCCACCATAAAATTCAATGTTTGGACATCTAAAGCAAGGCTTTATGTAGATGGAGAGGTTTTCCGTTTCAAACAAAATATGTGGGGCAATGGCACGTGGTGGTGGCAGCGTGAAAATGGAACTCCAGAAGAACAAAATGAAAAACTTATCAAAACTTCTATCTCAAATTATTTTTCTGGAAAGGGAGCTTTTCGTTTTGGTAATACAGGGGAAAGCAATCTCAATGCACTTATTTTAGGTGGTCTTTTTATCAAGACAATGAATAGCGAAGGTTATACGATGAACTATTGATGTAAAAATGTTTCGTCGAATTACGATTCAATCCAAACAATTAAATTCTTATGTTTGTAGTAGAAAATAAATTAAGATTTTAGAATTGAGATACACTTTTTCCAAATTTCAATTTTACGTAAGAATTAAAAAAACATCCATGCAACCTGTAACACTAACTAATAGTCAATCCCTTTTTTCAGAAGCTCAACACCATATTCCTGGAGGCGTAAACTCACCTGTTCGTGCCTTTCAAGCTGTCGGAGGAACACCTGTTTTTATAAAATCTGCCAAAGGTGCATATCTTTTTGATGAAGATAACAACAAATACATCGATTTGATTGGTTCTTGGGGACCGATGATTTTAGGACACGGACACGAAGAAGTTACAGAAGCCATCATCGAAGCTGTACATCGTTCGTCTTCGTTTGGCGCACCTACACGTAGAGAGGTAACAATTGCAGAACTGATTTGCCAAATGGTGCCATCCATCGAAAAAGTAAGGATGGTAAACTCAGGAACAGAAGCAACTATGTCTGCTGTGCGTGTGGCTCGTGGTTATACAGGAAGAGAAAAATTTATCAAAACAATAGGTTGTTATCACGGACACGGCGATTCTTTTTTGATTGCAGCAGGAAGTGGAGCAGCTACGATGGGAACACCCAACAGCCCTGGGGTAACAAAAGGGACAGCAAAAGATACTCTCTTAGCACCTCACAACGACTTGGATGCCATTCAGTACTTAGTAGATGCTAATCCAAATGAAATTGCAGCCATTATTATTGAGCCTGTGGCTGGAAATATGGGATGCGTCTTGCCAAAAGAAGGATATTTAGAAGGTCTTAGAAAACTTTGCGACAAGCACGGAATTGTACTTATTTTTGATGAGGTAATGACTGGTTTTAGATTGGCTAAAGGTGGAGCACAAGAAGTCTATGGCGTTACACCAGACATGACAACACTTGGGAAAATTATTGGGGGAGGAATGCCAGTAGGAGCTTACGGAGGTAAAAAAGAAATTATGGACTGTGTTTCTCCTGTTGGAAAAGTATATCAAGCAGGAACGCTTTCTGGAAATCCAGTGGCGATGGCAGCAGGTTTAGCTCTGCTTTCTATTTTGAATGATAACCCTCAAATTTATCAGAATTTAGAGCAAAAAACGACTAAAATAGCTGAGGGGATGCGAAAAGCCATCAAAGAACAAGGCTTAAACTATACAGTCAATCAAATTGGTTCGATGACAAATATTTTCTTTACAGATAAAAAAGTAGAAAACTTTGAAGATGCTCTCACCTGTGATACAGCTCTTTTTGGTAAGTATTTTCATGCTATGCTCAACCGTGGAATTTATATTGCTCCTGCACAGTTTGAAAGTTGGTTCTTATCTAATGCTCTTTCAGACCAAGATGTAAATAGAATTATTGAAGCCAATGAGGATGCACTTAGAGAAATTCATTCTTAATTTTTTGATGGTATTACACAAAGTATGATAGTTATTCATTTCAATTTGTTTGGGTAAGTTATCGTTGGTAAGACACCGACAATGGCGAAAAATAGCCGTTGTTGGTGTCCTCAACAACCAATATAACTCATCATACTTTTTACAACATAGCCACTTATTATATAAGTTTTTTAAATTTCCACCCTAACTTTCCCATTGCAGAAAGCGAATTGTATTTGCTTGTCTGGTACATTGAGTCTAAGTTGAGAGAATTATAAAAATTTGAATAATTATCTTTTATAGCTTCACAATACTCTATTACGTGCTGATATGCCTTATTTTCAAATGCTACTGGAATTTTTCTGTATAAAAACATAGCAACAATTTTGTCTATATCTATACTTTGAATTATTTGCTCATCAATATTATAAATTACTTGCTCATTAGAATCAATTCCTAAATTTTTTAGAATATTAATTCCTTTTATAGCTTTTTCATTAGACTTTAGCGTGTAAAGCAACCTTAAAAATACTTTATCTTTTTCTATTTCAAACTTACTTTGCTGGCTGACAGTCTTACTCTCTGGATGCAGGCGATAAGCAGAAAAAACATCTTCTACTTGCATTATCTCATAATTTAAAGCAATGCGTAAGAGCAAATCATAATCCATACTGTAATGCAAGGATTCATCTACTAAATCTTGATGATTATTGACATCATAACTTTGTTTTTCAAATATATTTCTTTTAAAGAAACTTGAAGGCTGAGGAAAACACATGTGCGTAAAATAATCTATACTCAAGTCAGAATTATAACCTGCCGTTATTTGGTCTGAATAGCCTTCTCCAAAAGTCTTGGTTTTTCCATGAATGAGTGAAACACTAGGATTTTCTAAAAAATGATTGGCTGCATTTGGTAAAGCGTTTTCTAACAACAAATCATCACTACAAATCCACGTCAGAATATCACCCGTACTTTTTCGCATTCCTTTATTTATAGCTTCGCTTTGTCCTTTGTCCTTTTCTGATACCCAATAGGCTAAATGTTTTTCATATTTTTTGATTATTTCTACTGTGTTATCCGTACTTTTTCCATCAATAATAATATATTCCAAATTTGGGTATTCTTGTGATAAGATAGAATCTATGGTTTCTTCTATAAAATTTCCTTGATTGAAAGATGGTGTAACGACTGTAATTTTAGGTAAATTCATCTTCTTACATTTTTTATAATTGTTTCAGAAGTAAAATTAAGTAAATTTAGGCAGATTATTTTTCAATCTTTTGAAACAGAAAGTTGTAGCTTTTTATCAAAACTTTCTCAAACAATTCAGAAGTATTGAGGTTTCTCTTTGTATAATTCGTTCTATTTTTTCTGAATGAATTTGAAGTTTTATTTTTAACCCTAAATTACTTTTTACTTATGGCATTCGAACTTCCTAAGTTGCCTTATGACTATAACGCTCTTGAACCACATATTGATGAGCAAACAATGACTATCCACCATACAAAACACCATCAAGGCTATACTGACAAGCTCAACGCAGCTATTAAAGGTACAGAGTTGGAAGGAAAAAGCATTGAAGAAATCCTTAAAAGTGTAGGTTCTGCTAGTAAAGCTGTTCGTAACAACGGTGGTGGATTCTACAATCACGACCTTTTTTGGCAAGTAATGTCTCCAAACGGAGGTGGCGAACCTTCTGGAGAGCTTGCAGAAGCTATTAACAAAGCATTTGGCTCTTATGCAGATTTCAAAACAAAATTTGAAGAAGCAGCCAAAACACAATTTGGTTCGGGATGGGCTTGGCTTATCGTAAAAGCTGACGGCTCTTTGGCTGTTACAGGAACTCCAAACCAAGACAACCCACTTATGGACATCGCAACTGAAAAAGGAACTCCAGTTTTAGGAATTGATGTGTGGGAACACGCTTATTATTTAAAATATCAAAACAAACGTCCAGATTATGTAGGTGCATTTTGGAACGTTGTGAATTGGGACAAAGTAGCTGAAAATTATGCAGCAGCTAAATAAACTACCAATCATCTATTAATAAATCTTTAAAAAGCGTTTTATCCTATTGTGATAAAACGCTTTTTTAGTATATTTTGATTATGGAAGTATCAAAATACCAAATTTTGAGCAACCTTACTCTATTTTAAACCGTACAAAAGACTTTAACAATCTACATACGTATATTTAAGTTTTGTAGATTTTTTTGTTCAACCATTTATACCTAATTTTTTAAACCTAACTTATTTTATGTTCAAGAAAATGGCTTCCGAAGCTCTAGGACTTAGCGATATTGGAAAAATTATTCCACCATCAGACTACAATAAAGTAGAAGCTGACGATTATATTCTACACGAAGATGGAGAAAAAATATTCTTTTTGATAAAATCTAAACAAGACGAATACTGTTTTACTAATCGTGCTTTAATTCATGTCGATGGAACAAGTGCCATGAGCAAAAAGCGAACCCTCAAAAGATATGAATACTATAAATATCCTGTTTCTTCTGTCTTGTTAGAAACGGCTGGAACGATAGACTTAGATGTAGAAATCAAATTCAAATTAGGAGTAAGAAATAGTGCTTCTTCTATCTCAAAAACAAGCTCAGCAGCTAGTGGAGGAGTCTCGTTTTCTATTGATGTAGATAAAAATCAGTTAGAACAACTCAAAGACCTATACAAAGCACTTTATGCTATGTCAATGATAGAAAGCAGTAATTATTCAGATTACAACGGTGCGTATGATACATTGAACAAAGCTATTCAAGTGATGGCAAACAACCGAAGCGAGGGCGTAAACCAAGCTGAAGAATTGGAAAAAGTAACTAATTATATTTCTAAGTTTTTAGGTGATGCCAAGCAAAAATATGTCAAGAAAGATTATTCAGATGTATTTTTGAAGTACATTAATAATTAGACACGAATTAGAAAAAGATTATAATAGTTCGCTCAAACTGTCGTTGAGATTTTATATAAAACCTTAACGACAGTTTTTTTATGCTCAAAAAAGTCTTTTCTTTCCTTCTTCAATGCCTTTTAATTATTTTGCTGACTGTTTTCACTCAAATTGGAGGAATTATATGGGTAATTACGTGGCTAGAAGCCAATATTTTCTGTTATAAAATTAAGAAGAAATCATATTCAAAATACTTTACAGTCAAACTCGCTTTATTTTTGGCTTTTTACCTATTTGCTACTTTTGGAATTGTTCCTCTAGCAGCAGAAAAATATAGCAATAGAGTTGCTCTTCCCATTTTGACAGAAAACAACATACAACCCACAACGATTTGGACATGTATTTTGAATCGTCATTATGTTAGACCAGAACTAAAAAATGCTCTATTCAACATAGGGCAAAACTTGGAAAAAAAATATCCCAACTCAAAAGTGAGTTATTTGGATGCTAATTTTCCATTTTACAATGGTTTTCCACTCTTACCTCATTTGAGTCATAATGATGGAAAAAAGATAGATTTGAGCTTTTTCTATTTGGATAAAGAAACGCAACAACCAACCAATGAAAAACCTTCTTTTTCTGGATATGGAATTTATGAAAAAGCAAAAAAAGGAGAGTACAATCAGCCAGAAATTTGCCTAAAACAGAGTTGGTACTACGAAATAGGAAAATATACAAAAGTGTGGAGTAACGAAGACGACTATACTTTTGATGCCGAAAGAACAAGATATTTGATGACACTCATTGTAAAAGAAAAATCTATTAGAAAATTTTTCTTAGAACCACATCTTAAAAATCGCTTAAAAGTAGGTTCTTCTAAATGGCGTTTTCATGGCTGCCGAGCTTCAAGACACGATGACCATGTTCATATTCAGTTGTAATCAATTAAATAATTACTCAAAAACTGGTAACTGCTAACTGTTTACTGGTAACTGTCAGTAAGGAGTTGCTCATAAAAACCTCCAATACCAAGTTCTCTATCTACTAAATGAATTTCCAGTATAAAATTTCTAGGATTTCCATCCTTATCTTTAGTTTGCATAGCAACATGATTTTCTGGATGAATGTAAAGCGTTTTGTCTTCCTTTTCTAGCTTTTCATGAGGAAAACGCCCTACAATATGTCCTGCAATCTCACCTCCGAACTCCCAACCGTGGTCGTTTGCCATTTGAGTAGCTTTATTGTACAATTCTGCTCCTGTAACCTCTCTATTTTTAGCAACTTGCTCTAAATACCAATTTCTACATTCATCCCATATTTTTTCTACGTCATTTTTGAGTTTGAGCTTTTTAGGATTCTCTCCAATAACATACGTTCTGCCCAAATCGGCTTCCCATTCTTCAAAAATAGGTCCTAAGTCTAAAAATAAAATATCGTCCTCTTGTAGTTTCAATAAAGGAGGATTTTCATAATAAGGTAAAAGAGTATTTATTCCTGCACGCACAATGCGTGTATGCCAATGGCGAGTAGTGCCGAAAAGCTCATTAGCAAGCTGATAAATTTCTTGACTGAGTTCTTCCTCTGACTTTCCTACTTGAATCAAACTACGATTTTCAATTTCAGAAAAAAGTTGAATAGCTTTTTTTTCTGCTTCTATGAGGGATTCTAAAGGTGTTTTGGTAATTGATGACATAAGAATACTTCTTTCTATAATTTAGTTAATGGGTAAAAATACACTAATTCAACGAAAAAAATATCCTTTCTACATAAAAAATATATTTCCCTTTTTTTTAGGTACAATTTTTCAGCTATTTATTGCGTATTACATATAGAATACAGTTTTTAGATAGATTATCAACCTTCTATTTTTTCGGATTTTCTTGTGTTTTTTAAGAAATTTTACGCATATTGCATAGTGTTTTGTCTATCTAACTAGACAAGTTTGGTCTCATGACTTTACTGTAAAAATTAGATTGTGGTAAAATAATTACAAAAATATGAGCCATGTAGCTCAAAAAATACAATAAAAATCCATCCAAAAAACTGACATTATACTATTTCATTAAGTAATGAATATATATAAAAAGCTTGTATTGTTTTGTTTATCAATGGTTATCTTCACAGGAGGAGTAATCTACGTTTTTGTGGATTATGAATCACGTCAGACCTTAGAACAACAAATTACAGCCCGTATTGAAAAACAGTCTGAATATGCTATGAGTAACATAGACCGTTTTATTTATGAGCGAGTTACAGATATTCAGCAATTTTCACAAGATCCCATTCTTTCAGACCAGTCTATTAATCAAGCAGAACTAGCTGACCGTATAAAAGAAATTCAACTTAAAAATGAGTTGATGTATGAAAGCACCTCATTTTTTGACCCTATGCGCTTACGTTTATCAGATTCTCGTGATTTGCGTGTTGGAGAAGTACATGAGCTTACCAACTATTGGGAAAAGATAGACCAAGGACAACAAGAGTTTACAATGGACATTTCTCAATCGGTTTCATTGGGAATACCTGTGATGCACTTTGCTGCCGTAGTAAGAAATGATATTGGAGAACGTGTCGGCACTATTGTTACTCGTGCTGATTTATCTTGGATTAACAGCATTTTTGATGAATCTATTGCAAACGATTCATTAATGAGAAATGCTGATATAGATTTGTTGGATAAAGAGGGCACAATTCTCTACTCTAGCACCAACCCAGAGGGAGTTCTGAAAGAGAAGTATCATAATATGGAACAACTGGCTTACTTTTCTGAAAACGAGCAAGAAAAAAACCATGTTTTTGAAGACAAAATTTATTTTTATACTCGTGAGTCTGGTTACGAAACGTATGCAGGAAATAATTGGATTTTGCTGATAGCACTTCCTAGAGATTCTGTGTATCAACCTGTTTATGCTTTACGTACAAAAATAGGAATTACTTTTATTGGGGTATTACTGTTATCTATTCTTATTGCCTTTATTGCTGCTCGTTTTGTAGTAAAACCTATTTTAAGACTAACTGCATCAGCAAAAGAAATGGGAGAAGGAAACTTAGAGGCTGTTCCAAATATCAAAACCAATGATGAAATAGGAAAACTAGCACAAAGTTTTGGGCAAATGGCAAATAAACTAAAAGCCAAAATGCGAGAGCAAGACGAATTAAATATGGAGCTTGCTGCTATCAACGAACGCATAGAATCAAAATATGTACAGATTAATGAACAAAAAGTAGAGATTGAGCTTTCAAAAGACCAAATTGAAATGCAAAACAATGCACTTGGAGAGGCATTCAAAGAAATTGAGAAACAAAACAAGTCTATTACATCAAGTATTCATTATGCTGAGCGTATTCAGCGTTCAACACTTCCCGAACACGGTATTTTCAATAGATATTTCCCCAACTCTTTTGTTCTTTACAAACCTCGTGATATTGTAAGTGGCGATTTTTATTGGTTTGATGAAATTGTTAAAGACGGAAAGCGTTATCTAACACTTGCTGTGGGAGACTGCACAGGACACGGTGTTCCAGGTGGATTTATGTCTATGCTAGGTAATAACCTACTAACAACTGTTGTAACTATTGGAGGACAAATAGAGCCTGCTCTTGTTTTGGAAGAAATAGATTACGACATACGAAAAGTTTTGCACCAAGACGAACACTCTGATAATAGTCAAGACGGAATGGAAATCGCTTTTTGTACGATAGATTTAGACACACTCACGATGAAATATTCGGGAGCAAACCGTTCTTTGTATTTTTTTAGAGATGGAGAGTTTACAGAAATAAAAGCAGATAGAGCTTCTTTGGGTGGTGTTAGTAAGATTCGTAAAAAGAAAAACCTTACTAATTTGCACCTTACGACACACGAAATTCAACTTCAAAAAGATGATATTTTCTATCTCTTTTCAGATGGCTACAAAGACCAATTTGGTGGAGAGTTCGGTCGTATTTTTTCAAGTAAGAAATTTAAAAATCTACTTTACAAAATTCATCAAAAGCCAATGGAGCGTCAGAAGGAAATATTGGATGAAGAAGTTACAGCTTGGAGTGCAATTTCCAGTCAAAAACAAACAGACGATATAATTGTATTGGGAGTAAAAGTAGGTAATTTAGACTTTGGTATTTAATATATCCAGAGCAAGAAAAAACCTTATTTTTTACCTCTTTAGTGGCTTTATAAAAGAATATTTCATACATTATTACAAAAATCACTTATTTGGCAAGACAGTTGTATTATTGCAAATAACTTTCAAGTAAGCTGGTAAAAAAAGACAATCTACTTTCATATTTTTAGTAGTTTATTAGCCGAAAGAAAAAATTGGTAACGTATTTGTAAACCTTTAAATAATAACAAAGAATTTACTTAGAAAAATATCAAAATACATTCTCAATAAATCATTCTATATGAATTTGAATTTAACTTGAGTTGAATTTAAAATTAAACAAGTTGATTCTAAAAAATAATCTTTATTCTAAACTTTAAAACCGTATAGCCATTATGACAAAAGTATATGCTGGTATTGTAGGCGTTATTTTTTTGATGTTCAGCACTGCTGCTACAATGAACATGAAGCCAAAAGATGATTTTATCAAGTCAATCATTGAATCAATTCCAAACCCATTAGAGCTTACTACTCTTATTAAAGCAACAGGTACAGAATATGTAAAAAGCGAGCTTGCTAATTCATCTTCTGCTAGTAAATATACAGATAGTTATGAGCGTGCGCTCAATCTAGGTGTATATGGTACAGATTTAGGTTTTGCTAGTATTTACAACAAAAACCAAGATGTATTAGACTATCTTTCTGCAATCAAAGAGCTTGCAAATGGTCTTAACATCGGACAGTTTTTTGATGCTGAAACACTAAAAGAACTTACTTCTAATAGTGATAACTTAGAAGAACTTATCCGTAGCTCAACTCGTAACTTACAAGACATCAATGAGCAACTTCAAACTGAAAAGCGTGAACATCTTAGTGTTTTGTTTGTAACAGGTGGTTGGATTGAATCTACTCACTTACTTGCTGATATGTATAAGAAAACAAAAAATGCTGAAATGAAAGAGCGTTTGGCAGAGCAGAAGATAGTTCTTGAGCGTCTTTTGTTAGCCTTAGATGCACACAAAACACAGCCTAAGTTTAACTCTCTTATTGCACAGCTTAAAGAAGTTCAGAAAGTATATCGTAATGTAACAGAAGAGACAACAAAAGGTGAAATCAAAACTGTTATTACAGAAAATGGTCCTGAAACAATAGATACAAGTAAAACTACTTACAAAATGAGCGATAAGCACGCTAACGAGCTTAGCGCACTCTTAAACGGAATCCGTAGTGGTTTTATAAAGTAGTCGTAAAAATTTTATAAAAATAAAAACCTATCAAATTAATTTTTGATAGGTTTTTTTATTGAAAGATATTATCAAAACTATTTTTATAGCAAGTAGTTCTAAGAGTTTGAAGACAAGAAATTATTACAAGACTTTTCTATACAACTTTATGAACTACCACCAACTTAAAAGCACCCAACTTTTAGAACTCAAAACGATTCAAGACCTCAAAAAGGTAGGCTATCAGCCTAAATCTATCAAAGAAGAATTAAGAGATAACCTTATCCATAGCTTACAGAAGAAGGGTAATCCATTTGAAGGAATTTATGGCTACGAACAAACAGTTATTCCAGATATAGAAAGAGCTATACTTTCTCGCCACAATATTAACCTTTTGGGACTTCGTGGACAAGCAAAAACAAGAATTGCTCGCCTTATGGTAGGGCTTTTAGATGAGTATATTCCAGTACTGAAAGGCTCTGAACTCAACGATGACCCACTTGCTCCTCTTTCTCGCTTTGCCAAAGATTTGATTACAGAAAAAGGCGATAGCACAGAAATTGAATGGCTACATAGAAATGAGCGTTATACAGAAAAATTAGCCACTCCAGATGTAACCGTTTCAGATTTGATAGGCGATGTAGATCCGATTCGTGCAGCAAATTTAAAACTCAATTATTCAGATGAGAGAGTTATTAACTTTGGTCTTATTCCACGCTCACATCGCTGTATTTTTGTTATCAATGAACTTCCAGACCTTCAAGCTCGCATACAAGTCGCACTTTTTAATATTCTACAAGAAGGTGATATTCAGATTCGTGGTTTCAAATTGCGATTGCCTTTAGATATTCAATTCGTCTTTACTGCCAACCCAGAAGATTATACCAATCGTGGAAGCATTGTAACTCCTCTGAAAGATAGAATTGGAAGTCAAATTATTACTCATTATCCAACAACTTTAGAAATTAGTAAGAAAATTACACACCAAGAATCTAGCTTGGCAGAAGCTCAAAAAGAAAAAGTAAAAGTAGGAGAAATAGCAACAGATTTGGTTGAGCAGATTTCTTTTGTAGCAAGAGATAGCGAATACGTAGATGAAAAAAGTGGTGTTTCAGCTCGCCTAACAATTTCGGCGTATGAAAATTTGGTTTCAGCTGCCGAGCGTAGAATGCTCATCAACAATGAAAAATCTACATCTGTCAGAATGAGTGATTTTAGAGGTGTTGTCCCAGCTATTGCAGGAAAAATAGAACTTGTTTATGAAGGAGAACAAGAAGGAGCAGGAATTGTGGCTGAAAGTCTGATAAATAAATCTATTCGTGAGCAATTTTTGCAGTTTTTTCCAGACCCCGAAAAACAAAAGAAACTAAAGGAAGATAGCTTGTATTATATGATGCTCAAATGGTTTGGCGATGGAAACACCGTCGATATTATGAATGATGCTTCACAGGAAGAATATGAAAAACAACTCAAACAAGTTCCTTTATTAGAAAAAATTGTAACCAAGAAACATCCAAAAGCAAAAGACGATGAAAAGCTATTTTTGATGGAGTTTCTATTACACGGATTAGCAGAATATTCAGCTCTTAATAAAAATGTATTGGCAAACGGAATGGTATTTAAAGATTTATTTAGCTCTATGTTCTCCATGCCTGAATCTGACGATGATGATGATGAATTTGAAGATTATTAAAATACTTATTCCTTTGTGGCACACAGAACATAAATTTTGTAATTATAAAACTAACTCATGACAATGAACTACAAACTTTTTGGAAAAAGTGGATTGCGTGTTTCAGAACTTTGCCTAGGAACAATGACCTTCGGCGAAGAATGGGGAACAGGTGCAGATAAAGAAACCAGTAAAAAATTATTCGATACCTTTACCAATGCTGGGGGTAATTTTTTAGATACAGCCAATCGCTATACAGAGGGAACAAGTGAAAAATATGTAGGCGAGTTTATTCATTCCGATAGAGATTATTTTGTATTAGCTACAAAATACACGCTTTACGACAACCCCAAAGACCCTAATGCAGCAGGAAATCATCGTAAGAATATGATGCGCTCAGTAGAACATAGTCTCAAACGCCTAAATACAGAGTATATTGACTTGCTATGGGTGCATATGTGGGACGGCACGACGCAAGAAGAGGAAATGATGCGTGGACTTAACGACCTTGTCAGTAGTGGAAAGGTACATTATATCGGTATTTCAGATACACCTGCTTGGGTAGTTTCTAAAGCAAATACGCTTGCTCATTTTAGAGGCTGGTCGCAGTTTGTAGGTTTGCAAATTGAGTGGAGCTTGATAGAACGCACTGTAGAACGTGATTTAGTTCCGATGGCAAAAGATTTTGGAATGGCGATTACGCCTTGGAGTCCTTTAGGTTCTGGAATTTTGACAGGAAAATACAATGACAAAATGATAGAGGGAGGTCGCCTGTCTTCTGAAAGTAAAAAATACAACAAACACAATCTCAACATTGCCAAAAAGGTAGTAGAAATTGCTGATAGCTTGGGCGTTTCGGCAGCACAGGTATCACTAGCTTGGCTGAAAGCTCAAGATTCACAAGTTATTCCCATTTTGGGAAGTAAAAAAGTGCATCAGTTAGAAGACTGCTTAGGTTGTCTAAACGTAACACTTTCATCTGAAAATTTGGAAGCACTAGATAAAGCAAGTGAAATAGATTTAGGGTTTCCTCATAAATTCTTGTCTTCTGATAATGTTCAAAATCTTGTTTTTGGAGAGAAAAAAGATAAAATCATTCGTTAACAAAAAGTCTAATCCTAACTCAATAAAAAACTTCCTAATTCTGAATAGAACTAGGAAGTTTTTTATTTTGATGTAATGTTTACAAAAAATACTACACTTTACTCCTCAATAACGAACTTTCTTAGAGCAAACCCATCTTCTGTCTGAATTTGTAAATAATATATTCCACCAGTCAGATTCGTAGTCTCTACTTGGTATTGAGTTGAAGAAATACGCTTAGTTTTCAAAGCTATTTTTCTGCCAATAGCATCTATAAGTGTGAAAATAGGTTCTCCATTTGGCGTATTTGTTCCAAAATCTATAAAGAATTTTCCATTATTAGGATTTGGGAAAATATTCAAATTTCTTAGCTCTATTGGTTCTTCAACACCAGTAATTGTTTGAGTAAAGATAATTGTTTCAGAGACTGAAGTACAACCTGTTGCTGTTCTGACGAGCAAACTATATTCTCCAGTTTCTGTTGGAGTATATGTATTTTCAGTAGCATTTTCAATGATTACTCCATCTTTCAACCACTGATAAGTTACAGTTTCTTGGCTACTTACCGTACTTGTAAAGACTTCCTCATTTACTAGCTCAATGCTAATTTCTGGTTGAGGTAAAACTGTTATTTCTATGGTATTGGAAAGAATTGTACACCCATCTGTTGTCAAGACTTCGGCTGTATATGCTCCTGCACTTGTAACTGTATAGGCTCTCTCATCTGCAAATGCCAAGACAATACCATCTTTTTTCCAACGAATTTGTCTAGCATTATCAAAGGCTTCATCTATCTCCAACTTCAAACCAAAAGGTTGTCCTTCACAAAATATAGCTTCTGTTGGTTCTTCAATTTGTAAGCTCAAGCCATCTTGACATTCTACATTAAGTGTTACAGAACGGCGTTGCAAGGTCAGATTTGGTAAGCTAGAATTTGTAATTAATGCTGTATATACTCCAATATCTTCATTTTTCACGCTATTAATTGTAAAGTTTTGAGTAGAAGCAACAGAATTTCCATCTCTGAGCCATTGATAAACATTTCCATTTCCTTCTGTCGGAACAGTAAATGAAACAGATGAGTTGAGGACTGCTAAAACTTCTTCTTCTTCTCCAATAGGAGCTTGTGGTGCATAATCAAATATTGAATAACGACTAACAAAAGGCAGTAAATCATCAAACTCTAGTTCATTTTCAGCAACTCTAAACGTAGATAGATTAGAAAGTTCTAATAATCCACTTGGTAGATTTTGTAGATTGTTAGCATTCATTTCAAAAGTACGCAAGTTCAATATATTTCTAATATCTGATGGAATCAAAGCAATAAAATTTCGATTAGCATAAAACTCTTGTAATTTCGTAAGATTTGTTAGAGCGTTTGGCAACTCTGAAAGCTCATTGTCACTTACATTCAAAACTAAAAGCTCACTCAAATTTCCTATCGTTTCTGGAAGAGACGCAAAATTATTGTCATTCAAATACAGTGTTCTCAAGTTTTGTAGATTTCCTATTTCATTAGGCAATTCGGTAAGATTATTTCTTGAAAGCCATAATGATTGAAGGTTGGTAAGATTTCCAAAAGAAGCTGGAATAGCTCCTTCAAAATTATTTTTATCTAAGTCTAAATACGTGAGTGTTGTTATATCACCAAGAGAAGATGGAATTTCTCCTTCTAACTCATTATCAAAGAAACTCAAATAACGAAGCTCTAAGAACAGTTCTGCATCAAAAACATCTGGAAGAGTTCCTGTTAAATTACGAGAAGATAAATCTAACTCTCTAACCTTGTCTCCGACTATTGTAACGCCTTGCCATGTAGCCACAGGTTGTGTCAAATCCCAAATTTGCGTCCAAGTAGTAGAGCCTCCTGTGTCTTCAAAGATTCTGACCAAAGCCAGTGAGTCTGTTGAGTTTATGAAACCTCCAACTTCTAAAGTAATTGGTCTTCTCTCTAAAGTAAGTGCTGTAGCAACTGTATTTGTTATCTGACATACATAAACGCCTGCATCAGAAGGAACTGCACTTGTAATTTCAAGTGTTGCATTAGTTGCTCCAGCAATCAAGTTTTGGTCTTTATACCATTGATATTGATTAAATCTTCCTTCTGTTTCAGAAGTAAGTGTTATGGATTCTGACTGCCTAACAGTTTCAGTACGGCTATTGTAAATTTTGTCTTGTGGATAGTATGTAAAATTAGAAATCGCTCCTACAAAATTCTCTGCTGAAGCAAAATTTAATTTATTACCTCCAATATTCAAGGCAAAATCACTTTCTCGTCTTCTTTCCAAATTTAATACTGAATTAGGAAGTGTTCCAATTAAATTATTGTTTGAAAGGTTTATAGAAGTTATGCCTCTACAATCTACGCCAAGTCCAGTCCAAGTAGCCACAGGCTCTTCCAAATTCCAAGGACGATTCCAGTTTTGCCCTCCCATTTCATTATATATTTCTACTAAAATAAGTGAATCGGAAGGAGCAACATAAAACTGTGGTTCTATGATAACAATTTGCTCATCCGTAGAAGTATTGCCAGCAGAATCTATGGCTGTCCAAACAACAACGGTTTCTCCAAGTGGTAACTGCACTGGCGCATCGTTGAATACTCTGAATAAGCAATTATCTGAAACGATTGGCATTCCAATATTTAGACTATCTCTAGTAGCCACACAAGCATATAAATCAGCAGGTAATGTGATGTCTTGAGGAGCTTCGATAGTTGGAGCTTGAGCATCTTCAATTGTAATGGTAAACTGATTTGGAGAAGAAGTATTTCCATTTCTATCCGTTGCTGTCCAACTTACATTAGTAACACCAATATTGAATCGTATTGCCTCTAAAGAAGAAACATCTCCAAGCGTTGCTCCACTCAAAAGATAACGATAGGAAGCTACACCACAATTATCTGTTGCTCTACCATCTGGAATACGTTGTGTTGTATTAGTCGTTCTGTTTGTATAGAAACAGTTGGTAGCATCTGTATTTCTAGTAAAGTTTTGCATTGGTGTTAAGACAGGAGGCTCATTGCTATCTATTACAGTAACTGTAAATGAGCTAGTAAGAGAAGAGTTACCTGCAGCATCAATAGCTACCCATGTTACGGTAGTTTCACCTTCATTAAAAATTTGATTTTCTAGTGTGTTTACAGTTCCTGTTGTTGCACCTGTAAATACATATTCTATTGACATAACACTACAGTTGTCGGTAGTGTGGTCAGTTAATATTTCATTATCATCAATATAATTATTGCTACTTGAACTATTTTCAAACGTACATCCTTGATTTGGAACTACTGTTTGAGAAGGGAAAGATGATGTAATAGTTGGAGCTTCTGTATCAACTGTAACGACTACATCTCTTGAATTTCCAACACAGCCATTTGCTTCTGGAGTGATGGTATAAATTACTGTTCCACTTCCTGATAAGGTTTGTATTATTAAGCTTCCACTTCCTGCACTTTGTCCAGATACAGAACCTGTTGAAACTACCGTCCAAGAAAAATTTGTTCCTGCCACAACACTACTTAAAGCAATGTCTGTTTCTGTTCCACTACATATTGGCGTAGAAAATGTTGCAGTTACGTCTGGAATTGGATTGACAGTAATCGTAATGCCTGTACTAGTAGAAGAACAAGAATTAGCATCAGTTACTACAACATCAACTACTTGACCATTACTAAGAAGTGAACTTGTAAACGTAGTTAGAGAACCATTTTGTACAGAACTTCCATCTATTCTAAAATCATAGTTGGTGCCTCCACTGGCAGTAAAAGTAATAGATTCTCCATCACAAATTGTGGTTTGAGAGGCTGATAAAGTAGCTGTGGGTAAAGGATTGACAGTAATCGTAATGCCTGTACTAGTAGAAGAACAAGAATTAGCATCAG
>NZ_JAHDIG010000003.1:0-13533 GCF_020630935.1 Bernardetia sp. | reverse complement strand
CTCCATCACAAATTGTGGTTTGAGAGGCTGATAAAGTAGCTGTGGGTAAAGGATTTATCGTAAAAATAGTAGACTCATCACTTGTCACAATTGGGTCAGAAGAAACCACACGTACTCGGTAGCCTATTCCTGCTGGTGTACCATTTGGAATAGTGGCACTTATAGGACTTGCTCCTGTTCCAATGACTGTTGGGCTTGCAAACGAACCACTTGCATCTGAAAGTTGTACAGTAAAAGTCTGTGTTACATCAAAAGTACCATTTACTGTGAAAGGAACACTAATTATTTCACTTGGACAATATGACGTAGGCGTAATTGCTCCTATATTTATTTCTATTACTTTATGAGCAGAAGAAAAAGGAGAAGTATTTCCACTTCCATCGGTAAGAGTTGTAGTTAGGTAGTCATCTATAACTGGAGCAGAAATAAAAGTTGTCATCTCCCACTGATTAGTTGTGGTTATAATGAAACTTCCCAAATATTCTTGTCCTTGTTTGTTGGATAGTGGTAGAGTAATATTATCTCTAAAAAGTTGTATTGTATCTCCTACTGCACAGACACAAGTACCTAAAACAGAAGAAGTAGATGCAGAAGTAATAACTGGAGCTTGCTTATTTGCATTTCCAACTGGAGAACCACTCAATACAATTCCACTTCCATTATTGTAAATGCTATTTTTTGAGATTTGATTTCCAGTTCCTGCATTGATATTTATGGCATTACTAGAAATATTGGTAATTAGGTTAGGAACTGTTCCTCCAATCAAGTTGTTGTTACCTCCTGTAGTTTGTATACTGATTGCAGTAGATAACTGATTTGTACTAGATGTTCCATTGGGTTGTAATCCAAAGACATTGTTTATGATAGTATGAGAATTTCCTTTAGAAATAATAGCAATACCTCCACCACCTGTGCTACTCTCAAAGATATTCCGCTCTGCTGGTGATGTTCCTCCTATAGTATAGGAATTATGTGAAGTATTATCTATGTTTATGGAAACTCCACTATTTATGAAGTGATTACCCGTAAATTTGATGTTGTTGTGTGTTCCAACTTCAATATAAAAAGTAGAAGCTGTAAAACCTTCCATTTGTAGTCCTCTAAAATGACTACCAGAAATATTACTATTTGTAATTACAAATCCGTTGCCATTAGAAAAAGTTGCTGATGCTGGTATAAGACGAATAGTATGTATAGCATCACTTACAGGAGAACCTTCAGTCATATTAGAGAGAGTATTTGGCGAACTACCGTACTGTGAAAAACCATCAATAAATACTGGATGATTTATATCTAACCAATCGTTACTTATATTCGTACCTCTAACTTCTATCGTTTGTACACCCAAAGCAGGAATACTAAAATCTATATAGTCTTTGTTTGAATTTATATCTGCTTGAACTAAAGCCCAACGCAAAGAACCTACCGTTGGGGAAGAAGGTATA
Source organism: Bernardetia sp. (assembly GCF_020630935.1). Lineage (NCBI taxonomy): Bacteria > Pseudomonadati > Bacteroidota > Cytophagia > Cytophagales > Bernardetiaceae > Bernardetia > Bernardetia sp. Next base: position 12,088 of record NZ_JAHDIG010000003.1, on the reverse strand, counting down.
TCATCTGTTTCAGTAACACGTATTGCACGCAACGCACCATTTATTGTTCCATTATTTGATGCTACAACGTCTATAGCATCTCCACTTACCTGTTCAAAGTCCCAGTAGCCTACTGCTCCATTTGGTGTAGGACTTCCCATATCAGCTTGAATTTGTCCTGCATTACGAACAGAATTAAAAATACGAACTTCATCTATTTGACCAAGTAAAGCATCTACTGCTGCATTACTACCAATATACAAAACTGGACTAGCAACAGAATTAATTTTTAAAGCAGGAGTTGTAATTGGAGTAGAACTTCCATTGATATAAAGACTTATCGTACCAGCATTATCATCTACAAAAGCAAGATGATACCATTTATTTTTTTCAAAAGTATGAGAAAACTGGTGATGAGTAGTTCCATCAAAAAATGTAACGCCACTTCTATCAGCATTCATATAGTATGCCCACTTTGTAGTGGAAAACTCTACAAGCCCTATTAAAAATTGTCTATTTGCAGCATTGTCATACTGAGGTTTTACCCATAGTTCAACTGTACCTTGTGAATAGTCCATTACAAAACCAGAAGTAACTTCTATATGCCCCCCATCTCCATCAAAATACATGCCTCGGTTGCCGATGGGTTGTGAAGGAAGACAAGCAGGATTTACAGCATCGCCGTTAATTACCCAATTATTGGGAGCAGAAGTAAGAATGGCACGTTCTGCTATGGCATTACAGTAGGTACGTCCACCTGCGCCAAGAGTAAGAGGTTGTACTGACTGACTAGCCCAGCTGATAAGGGTAGCATCATAGTTGGCTTGAGACATATCTGTACCTCTCAACATTTCAGTCATGTTATTGACATTTTCAACATTCCAACTACTTAAATCTTGATCAAAGTTTGGAGAATTTGTAAACATGAAAAATAGGTTTCGAAATCGCTCTGTATTCCAACCACTTACATCTCCATTGAAAGCAGTAGCATCTTCAAACATGCCTTGCATATTTAGGTTTACCAAAGTACTTGTATTGAAGCTCCATGTTAAGTCTTGATTAAAGCTAGATGCACCATCAAACATTCTTCCAAAAGTAGTTCCACTACTTACGTCCCAGTTATCAAGAGGTTGGTTAAAAATAGATGCGTCTTGAAAAGCACGAGCAAAAGTTTGTACACCACTTACATCCCAACTATTCATATTTATATCGCCTACAAAATTAGTACACCCTTGAAACATTTCCCACATAGTAGAAACTCCACCCAAATTAGGAACGTTCGTAGCTCCTGCTCCAATAGTGGTTAAATTAGTACAACCTTTAAAAGCTGCTTCCATGCTTGTCCAAGCTATATCTCCCCATTGATCTATTTGAATGAGACGGTTCTTATCTATTCCATTGTTTATAATTATTCGCTGAAAATTTGTAGACTCAATATTTAGACGAATAGTTGCTCCTGTTGGTAATCCTATTATTGTACAAGTAGAACCAGAGAAACTTCCCGAACCTGAAGCACCTGAAGGAAGTTGTTGCCATGTATAATTAACTATTCCAGAGGTTGCTACTCCAAAAGTAAGTTGGTCTGTTCCTGAACCTGCTGTTGCTAAGTTCCATGTAGTGATGAAAGGGTTGGAAGGAGGTGTAAAGACAGAAAATTCTGTAGTTCCAGCAGAAAAAGGAAAAAAAACGGTATAATTTGGTGTAGAATAAGACGTTCCTGCTACTTCATCCCAACTACTTACGTTGTAAAAATGTACCTTAGAAGATGCATCAATACTTGCTATAGACTGTGGATTTTTGAATGTTATATTAGTATCTGTTCCATTGTTATCTATAAACCAAGAACCTACTCCACTCATACCCAAACTTGATATTCCGAAACGTACACTAGCATTGAATGCAGATGTTGATAATTCTACAGGCTGGTAATCTGTATTACTTCCAACAGGAAAAAGAGCAAGATTAGGAATATTTTTATTTATAAAACGTCCAGTATTATTTGTTTCTACCCAACCACTTGATACAACAGGGTTTGTAACAGGCTCATGTAATAAATCATGATTATTCAATCTAAGCCTACCATTACTTAATATCAATGAGTTGCTGATTGTAATGTCATTAGTAGTAAGCTCTACAAAGTCATTAGAAGTAGATTGATTATCAATAATGAGGTCATAAAATGAGTTGTTTCCAGAAAGTATTTGTGAACCTGTTGTGCCATCAAAAGTAACTGTTCCTGTTCCTGCTGTAAAAGTTCCATTATTTATCCAATTTCCTTGAATATCTATGTTATAGTTGTTTGAGTTTAATGTTTCACCTCCACTAATAGTTAAATTACCTAATACATTGATAACACCACTCAGCACTTTAGTATCTCCAGTAGTTGAACCTGTAAATATTACACTTCCATAATTAACACCTGCTCCACCTCTTACATTTCCAGCAGGAGATGTATAATCATAGATAAATGTAGAATTTACTGTATTATTAAAGTCTTGAACATCTGATCGTAAATCAGAACGCATAATCACTACTCCATTATTTATAAAACTTCCATTTCCCATTAAATAATTGGGAGCTAAAGCACTTGTTGTAGCATTATTAGTAAGGGTTACACTAGTACTTATATTGATTCCTCCTGCTCCCCAAAGTTGTACTTCACCTCCTCCTCCGTTATTTATGGTAACATTAGAATTTATATTGCAAGTACCACTTCCTAAACTTTCAGAAAATTGCATATTTCCATTGTTATTAGTAATGGAAATAGGGTTAGTTTCAAAGACAGAATGAGAAGACTTTCTCAACCTAAAAATACCATTATTTGTAATATTACCTCGGAAATTAAAAAAGAAATTATCTCCCATATTATTCGTAGTGGTAAGAAGCCCTGTTGAGTGAATTTTTAGTGTGCCATTTACTATCAACCTAGCATTATTTTGAAGGGTCAAACCTCCATATATTTCTAAGTTATTTACTTCAAAAGTAGCTCCACTAGGAATAAATACATCCTCTCCTGCACATATCGTCGTAACTGGTGTGCCAGCATTAGGTATTTGACCTGCAACTGACTGTGTAGCAGAACAATTTTCAAGCGACCAAGTATTAGGGTTTGTAGCATCTCCTCCAGAAAGTGAATATAAATCTGGCTGCCCAAAAACATCAAAAGCAAAAAATAAAAAAGTAAAAGAAAGTAATATATGTCTAAACCAAACAAAGTATTTTTTTCTCATAGTGATAAAGAAGTAGTAGTTAGTAATGAGAATTAATTTCTAACCATAAATGAGGTTTGAAACGCTCGTTTAGGATACTATTTTTAACCTCGTTAACGGTCAATATCTCAACAAGAGTTTGTATATAAAGATAACTAATTCAGTAGATTATTTAAACGTTTTAGTAGTAGTAGCATTACAAAGATACACATTTATTAATTAAAATTAAGACTTGTGTAGTACGTTGTTATTGGTTACGTAAAAAAATACAGAAAGTTATGGAAAATGGTCAATACCAAATTATTTTCGGTCTGAATGTTAGGGATTATGCAATTTAATTTTTACTCTTTATTGTTACGAAAAAAACACGTCTTTTCCTTACTATTATGTCCAAACCTACACATTCACGATTAAATTATTCGTAGTTCGTAATTGAACTAATCTTTGTAAGATTTTCTTGTTTTAAAGAAAAAATTAAAATACCTTTGCATTCGTTATTAAAAAGCTCATATATAAGCTGTTATCTTTACAACTGTCGTTGAGGCTTCGCCGTCAACAAGGTTTGTCATTACACTCAACACGGCTCTGCATCTCGTTGAGGGTTAAAATCTTACATAGCATAATGCAAAAACATCTATTCTTACTCATTTGGGTAGTCTTACTTTCCTTACCCAACCTTTCTTCTGCTCAAACAACTGGTGATTTTCGCACTACTGGAGCAGTTACCTTTTCATCTGCTACCAACTGGGAACGCTACGACGGCGCAAGTTGGGCTACAGCCACTAATGCTCCTACTTCGACAGATGGTGTAATTTATATTGGAGGACCTCACACGGCGCAAGTTACAAGCAATGTAACCCTAGACCAAGTTTCCGTTGATGGAATCTTACAAATCAACAACGGCGCAACACTTACCTTAGCAGACGGCACAGGCGATGACCTTTTTGTAAGAAATCGTCTCTTTTTTCAAGCTACTGGAACGATTGCAGGAGCAGGGCAGCTTGTTTTTGGCAACCAAGCCATTGTCAAGACAGCAAATGTAGGGGGAGTGGCAGCTTCTATTACCAGCACCTCGCCTACTTTTACAGCAGGAATAAGCTATGAGTTTGATGGCTCGGCAGCCCAAAGCACAGGCTTTGCAGGGCTAACTATCGGAAATCCTCTGCACTTCCACTTCAAAAATACGAATGGAATTACGATAGATGCTGACCTTACCATCACAGGAACGCTCACTAGCGACAAGAACGTTCCCATCACGATAGGCGCAGGCGTAACGTCTTTTTCGGCAGATGCTATCTACAACGGAGGCAGCCTCAATAACTGCGTAGGCGCAACCCTCACTCCAGCCTTTGAAAGTGCAGACTGGGCAAGCCCAAAGGGAATCTATCAAAGCCCTAATAGCAGCGAGCCTACCGTAGAAGCTACGAATATACAAGTAGTGAGAGGAGCAACCACAGCCCACATCTACTGGATGAAAAGTGGAAGTGGAAACAATCGTATCGTAGTCTTGAAAGCTGGTTCAGCAGTAGATGTAAATGCAGCCATAGACAACACCACCTACACAGCCGACCCAGTTTTTGGCAACGGCACAGCCCTAGATGGTGGCTTTGTAGTCTATAACGGAGAAGGTAGCCAAGTAAACATTACTGGACTTACCGACGGCACTACCTACCACGTAGCCGTATTTGAATACAATAAGGATTGCACAGGCAACCAAAACTATAAAACAGGCAGCCCACTCACTACATCTTTTGTAGCAGAAGAACGCCCTTTTCGTACTACTTGGATAACGGATGATGGTACAATTACTATTCCTACTAATGCAGCAAGTAGAACGTATAACTATGATATTACTTGGATAAACCTCACTAACTCTGGTGTAAATGAAGGCTCTATTACTGGCAGGACAGGAAACTATACCATTACTGGCTTAGAAAATGGTAGTACATACGAGATAGCCATTACAGGAGATTTTCCTCATTTTTATATGAATAACAATACCAATGAACGCTCTAAACTTATAACTATAGAGGAATGGGGGAGTATTTCTTGGAAGAGTATGGCATCTGCTTTCTCTGGTTGTGAAAATCTGATATACAAGGCTACTGATAACCCAAATTTGAGTAGTATAATGAATGTAACATGGATGTTTAGAGACTGTATTAGTTTCAATGGAGATATTGGGGGATGGAATACTAGTGCTGTTACACATATGTCTTATATGTTTTATAATGCTCTAGCGTTCAATCAAGATATTGGAGGATGGAATACTAGTGCTGTTACAGATATGTCTGGGGTATTTTTTAAAGTACAAGCCTTCAATCAAGATATTGGAAACTGGAACACAACAGCTGTTAGGAATATGAATGCTACGTTTGTTGATGCAACTGCCTTCAATCAAAATATTGGAAACTGGAACACAACAGCCGTTACAAACATGTCTGTTATGTTCACTAATGCAAAAGCCTTCAATCAAGATATTGGAAATTGGAATACAACAGCCGTTACAAATATGAGTAGTATGTTCTATAATGCTAGTTATTTCAATCAAGATATTGGAAATTGGAATACAACAGCTGTTACAAATATGCAACAAATGTTTCAAAGTGCTGCTGCCTTCAACCAAAACATTGGAAACTGGAATACGACAACTGTTACAGATATGGGTTATATGTTTAGTAATGCCACTTCCTTCAATCAAGACATTGGAAACTGGAATACGACAACTGTTACAGATATGGGTTATATGTTTAGTAATGCCACTTCCTTCAATCAAGACATTGGAAACTGGAATACTAGTAATGTTACGGATATGGGTTATATGTTTGGTAATGCCACTTCCTTCAATCAAGACATTAGAAACTGGAACACAGCAGCTGTTACAGATATGGGTTATATGTTTGGTAATGCCACTTCCTTCAATCAAGACATTGGAAACTGGAATACGGCAACTGTTACCAATATGGGTTATATGTTTGGTAATGCCACTTCCTTCAATCAAGACATTGGAAACTGGAACACAGCAGCTGTTACAGATATGGGTTATATGTTTCAAAGTGCTGCTGCCTTCAACCAAGACATTGGAAACTGGAACACAGCAGCTGTTACAGATATGGGTTATATGTTTCAAAGTGCTGCTGCCTTCAACCAAGACATTGGAAACTGGAATATATCTAATTTACAAGCAGGAACTTTAGGAGCATACCAAATGCTAGACAACTCTAATTTAGACCAACCCAACTACGACGCAACTCTTATAGGCTGGGCATCTCAAACTGTAAATACAGGCGTACGGCTAGGAGCCCAAGGCTTAGAATACTGTGCAGGAGAAGCAGCAAGAAATACACTTATCGCCAATGGCTGGACGATAAGTGGGGATAGTAAGGTGTGTCCTGCCCCTTTCCGTACTACTTGGATTACTACAGATGGAACAATTACTATCCCTACCAATGCTTCAAGTGGTACATACAACTACGACATTACTTGGACAAACCTCACAAACGCTGGAGTAAACGAAGGCTCTATTACTGGGCAAACTGGAAACTACACCATCACAGGCTTAGAAAATGGAAGTACCTACGAGATAGCTATTACTGGAGATTTCCCTCATTTTTATATGAATAATGGAAGTGAGAAGACTAAACTAAGAACCATAGAGGAATGGGGTGATATTGCTTGGAGTAGTATGGCAAGTGCTTTTCATGGATGCACTAACCTAACTTATAATGCTACAGATGTTCCAGATTTGAGTGGTGTCACTAATATGAGTTATATGTTTTTTGATTGTGCTAATTTTAATGGAAGTATTGGCAACTGGAATACGTCTGATGTAACAGATATGAGTTGGATGTTTGTCAATAGTACTTCTTTCAACCAAGATATTGGCAACTGGAATACAACAGCAGTTACAAATATGAATCGTATGTTTGCTAGTGCAAGTTCTTTTAATCAAAATGTTGGAAGTTGGAATATCAGTAATGTTATAACTATGCAAGGTATGTTTATCAACTCAAATCTAAATACAGCTAACTACGACGCAACATTAATAGGCTGGGCAGCACAAACTGTAAATACAGGGGTACAACTAGGCGCAGATGGCTTAGAGTACTGTGCTGGAGAAGCAGCTAGAAATACACTCATCGCTAATGGATGGACCATAACAGGAGATAGTAAGGTGTGTCCTGCACCAGAAATAGCCATCTTTGGAAATAGTGTAGAAATTGTAGATGGAGATACCACTCCAAGTGATACAGATAATACAGATTTATTAGATGGAAACCTTCCTGTTGCTGGTTGTGCGCCTGTATCTAAGATTTTTACTATCAGAAATGAAGGAGGACAAGACCTTATATTAAGTGGAAATGTAACAATAAGTGGCTCTACAAACTTTGCTATCACAGCACAGCCAAGTAGTCTAACTATTCCAGCAGGAGGCAGTGAAGACTTTATGGTTACTTATAGTCCTACACAAGATGGAACAGAAACAGCAACTGTGTCTGTCGCTAGTAATGATACTGATGAGAGTCCTTATACATTTGTTGTACAAGGAGCAGCACTTGATGGAATAAGACCTGTTGTTCGTGTTTATCCTTCCACAGTAACAGCAGAGTGTAGTTACACATCACCTACACTATATGCTGAAAATTCTAATTTTGATAGATGTGGTGGCAGTCCATTTGTTGGAGTTCCAGATGTTACATTTCCTCTGACTACGTTGGGAACAACCACGGTAACTTGGACGTTTACAGATTTGAGTGGAAATAGCAGTACCTTCTCACAAGATATTACTATTACAACTGATGCAACTGCGCCAGTAGTTCCTACTTTAGCAGATATTACAGCAGCTTGTAGTGTTACTTCACTTACTCCACCTACTACAAACGATGCTTGTGCAGGAACAATTACAGGAACAACAACAGCTACTTTACCTATTACAAGTTCTCAAACTATCACTTGGACGTTTGATGATGGTAATGGAAATACAAGTACAGCAGACCAAAATATAGTCATTACTGATAATGTAGCTCCTACAGCTTCTTGTCAGAGTATTACAGTTACCTTAGATGCAACAGGAAATACAACTGTTTTTGCATCTCAATTAGATAATGGAAGCAGTGATAACTGTAACGGAACGCTCAATATGGCAATTAATGGTTCGTCATCAGTTAGTCTAAATTGTGCTAACATTGGAGCGAACAATGTTACATTTTCAGTAACTGATGATAATGGAAATACAAGTTCTTGTGGAGCTACAATTACAGTACTGAAGAACCCTCCTACACCTCCAACATTATCTGACATTACAGCAGAATGTTCTGTAAATTCGTTAACAGCACCAACAGCTTTTGATGTTTGTGTAGGAACAATTACAGGAACAACAACACAAACATTTCCTATCACAGCACAAGGAACAACAGTTGTTACTTGGAGATTTGATGATGGTAATGGCAATGTTGTAACAGCAGACCAAAATGTAATCATTGAAGATACAACTGACCCAACAATTTCCCTTCCTCCTAATGTTACCATAAACTGTGGAGACTGTATTGCACCAGCATGTCTAGGAATGGCTACAGGAAGTGATAATTGTGGAGGAGTTACTGTTACATACACAGATTCAGGATTACCAACATCTTGTGGTTTGGTTACCAGAGCTTGGACAGTTACAGATGATGCAGGCAACCAATCTACAGGTGAACAGTTAATCACTATTGTAGATAACACAACACCAGTATTTACAAATATCCCAACAGATATTACCGTATCTACTGATGTCGGAGAGTGTTATGCCACTTTTAATCCATCCATTACTGGAACTCCAACAGCAACAGATTGTGGTTCTGTAAATATTACTAATGACGCTCCTTCTCAGTTGCCTATTGGAGCAACTCTAATCACTTGGACAGTTACAGATGAATGTAGTAACTCAACGACTACAACACAAACAATTACTGTTTCAGACACAAAAGAGATAAATCTACAAGGCAATAGCCAAGATATATCTAATGGAGATGTTTCTCCAAGTACAGCAGATAACACCGACTTTGGAAGTTCAACTATTGGAGTAGGGCAAATGGTTACCTATACAACTCAAAATACAGGTACATCAGATCTTACCATTTCTTCTATTGATATAACAGGAGTAAACACAAGTGATTTTGCAGTAAGTAATTTTACTAATAATACAATAATTGCAGGCAATAGCTTTACTACTTTTGATGTTACTTTCACACCTTCTGCTAGTGGGACAAGAACAGCTACGATTACTATTAATAGTGATGATTGTGATGAAGGAGCTTATGATTTTATTGTTCAAGGAACAGGCATAGAAAATCCTTTCCGTACTACATGGGTAACTACAGACGGAACAATCACAATTCCTACTAATGCTTCAAGTGGTACATATAATTACAACGTCACTTGGACAAACCTAACTAATGCTGGTGTAAATGAAGGTTCTATTACTGGGCAAACTGGAAACTACACCATCACAGGCTTAGAAAATGGTAGTACGTATGAGATAGCTATTACTGGAGATTTTCCTCATTTTTCTGTGTCATCTGGAGACAGATTGAAACTTCAAACTATTGAAGAGTGGGGGGATATTGCTTGGAAAAGTATGGCTGGTGCTTTTTCTGGTTGTTCTAATCTTACATATAATGCGACAGATAATCCTAACCTTAACTCAGTAACAGATATGAGCTTTATGTTTTATGGTGCGACTTCTTTTAATGGAAATATTGGCAGTTGGAATACTTCTACAATTACAAATATGAGATGGATGTTTTATGAAGCAAGCTCTTTTAATGGAAATATTGGAAGCTGGAACACATCTTCAGTTATAAACATGAGTGGTATGTTTAGTGGAGTAATAAGTGGAGCATATTCATTTAATCAAGATATTGGCAGCTGGAATACATCTTCAGTTACAGATATGAGTGATATGTTTAATTTAGCAACTTCATTTAATCAAGATATTAGCAATTGGAATACTCAAAACGTTACAAATATGGTTAACATGTTTCGTGAAGCAAGTTCTTTCAATCAAGATATTAGCAATTGGAATACTCAAAACGTTACAAATATGGCATTTATGTTCTATACTCCTTCTTATAGTTCTTCGTCATTTAATCAAAGCCTAGCTAATTGGGATATATCTAATTTAAGTGCTGGAAATAATAATGGTGCAGATGGAATGTTTGGAGGTTCTAATTTAAATCAATCCAATTATGAGGCAACCCTCGTAGGCTGGGCGACTCAAACCGTAAATACAGGTGTAGAACTAGGAGCAGACGGCTTAGAATACTGTGCAGGAGAAGCAGCTAGAAATACACTCATCGCTAATGGCTGGACTATAACAGGAGATAGTAAGGTGTGTTCTGCTCCTTTTACCTTCACTTCTGCCATTACAAGTGTGAGTTGTTCAAGTGGCTCAACAGGAGCAATTGACTTGACGGTAACAGGAGGTAGTGGAAGTCCTACGTATGCTTGGACAGGTGTAGGAGGATTTACAGCTACGACCCAAGATATTTCTGGCTTGTCAGCAGGCAGATATGAAGTTACCATTACTGATGGAGGCACAGATTATACAGCACGTTATTATGTAGGCTATGATTTAAGTTGGACAAACTTAGAAAATCTAACGCTCAATGCAGATGGCACACTTGAAAAAGTATCTACTTCGGCATGGGATAGTGATGCTAACTCAATAGAAATAATTCCTGGTGCAGGTGGTATTGCTTTTACAGCTTCTGAGACTACTTCTTCTTATATGGTGGGGCTTTCTGTAGATGACACCAATCTTTTCCCTTCATTTAGTGATATAGACTATGCAATTTATCTAGCTTCAACAGGGACAGTACAAGTGTATGAATTGGGTACGTATATAGGAGAATTTGACACCTATCAAGCAGGAGACCTTTTTACAATTATTCATGATGGTAGCAATATTACTTATTCAAAAAATGGCAATGCTTTTTATACAAATAATAGTGCTACAAGTTCTTCTTTATTTGTTAGTGCTACAATGTTCACGGCAAATGCTACTATACCAAAAATACAACTTACTAATTGTAATGTCATAACCTCTGCTGGTATTACTCCTGTCAGTTGTGCGACAGGAAGCTCGCTAGGTGCTATTGACCTTACTGTAACTCAAGGGAGTGGTAGCTATACGTATTTATGGAATACAGGTGCAACGACACAGGACATTTCGGGTTTAACAGCAGGAGATTATGATGTTACTATTACAGATGTAGGTAGTGGGCTTGCTTATGAGGCTAGTTATACTGTAGGATATGATTTGAATTGGACGGATTTGGTTAATCAAACTAATAATGGATCTGGTAATCTAGTAAAAAATGCTTCTACAGGTTGGACAGGTGATGCAAGTTCTGTAGAGCGTATTGTAGGAGATGGAGGAATTACCTTTACAGCTTCTAAGCGTGATGCTTCTTATATGGTGGGATTATCATACACTAATACTAATGCAGGTTTTTCTGATATTGGTTATGCTATTTACCTTAACAAGCTTGGAGAATTAATAGTTTATCAACAAGGTGTTTTTAAAGGTGATTTTGGCTCTTATAAATCAGGCGATTTGTTTAGTATTATACGTAGTGGTAGCACCATAAACTATTATAAAAATGGTAGTGTTTTTTATACACAAACTAATGCCAACTCATCTGCGCTTTTTGCAAGTGCATCCATTTATGATGCAAATGCAGTCACTCCTCAAGTACAATTTATAAACTGTCCTATTTCTCTGGATATGGCATTCAACCCAAGTAGTTGTTCCTCAGATGTAGGGTCTGCAACGGTAAGTTTGGTAGGTGAAGCTCTTCCAGTAACTTATGCGTGGTCAAGTGGTGAAACAACAGCTACCATTACCAACAAACCAG